>NZ_JADEXO010000243.1 GCF_015207105.1 cf. Phormidesmis sp. LEGE 11477 | reverse complement strand
GAGCATAACTGCCGGGGGAAATATCGATCTGCGATCGCCCGATCCAATCAACCGGCTAGGCGATATTGATTCATCCGGGGCGCAATCAGGTCAAATCTCCATTACTAGCGGTGGCCGGATTACAACAGAGGATATTCGGATTGCCAATCGCATTAGCGGCGACGGCGTTGGCGGAGATATTCGCTTTTCGGCTGAGGCCATTGAGTTTAATCGCACCTCGATCGCATCGCGAACGCGAGACGAATCACAAGGGCCGCTGCTGGGTTTTGAGCAAGCTGCGGTATCGGGTAACATCATCGTCAACGCCGAAACTGACGTTAGGCTAAACAATACCAACCTTTTTACCAGTGCGGACTTTGGATCTGGCGATGCCGGTGATGTCGTCGTCGATACGCAGCGACTGCAGATTTTCACCCAGCCCGATTTTGTCTTTCCGTTTAGCAGTGCGTTTGGCATTTTTGCCTACGGCGATGTAGAAAGTACAGGCGATGGTGGCAATATCGATATTCGCGCTTCCGAGTCTGTCGAGCTAGTGGGCATCTCTCCAGGTGACTTCACTCCAAGCACCAACCGAGTAGAGGCAGAAGCGGCGGTTACTGAGCTAGTCACCACCGGCACGTCGATCTTTGCGCCAGCATTTGGCGGCGGCAAGGCTGGAACAATTAGCCTGAATACAGGGCGATTGAGCCTGCGAGACGGGGCAGGGCTAGTGACCACCGCTGTTTTTGATCAAGGGGGAGATATTGCTATTGTTGCGGATGAGATTGACCTGCAAGGGTTTGCTCTAATTACAACCGGCACAGGACTAACCGGAGAGGATGCTGGTAATCTCAGTATTCAAGCCGATCGCGTCAACCTGAGCAGAGGCGCGGCCATCTCCGCCTCATCTTTTGGCCCAGGCAACTCAGGTAATCTTTCTTTGACTGCTCGGCAGCTACGCATACAAGACGGTAGCTCTATTAGCACGTCGGCGTTTGATGCTGGCAACGGCGGTGAGCTGAGCATCCGAGTAGAAGATTCTGTAGAAGTGACAGGAGCCACTAGTGACAATAGCTTTGTCAGCAGTATTGCTTCTAGTTCTGAAGGAGCCGGTGACGCTGGCCCGTTAACTATCACAACCGATAGCCTGAGCGTTAGCGATCAGGCCGCCATTCTTAGCGCTGCATTAGGCAGCGGTCGCGGCGCTGACATTCAAATAGATATCGGCACATTACAGATCGATAATGGTCATATTGATGCCTCGACAACCACTGCTAAAGCTGGCGGCGATATTCGGATTCAAGCGCGGGATTCGGTAGAGATTGCGGGTAGAGGCTTCGATGCACTGCTTCAAGAAATCATTGAGCCAGCTTTCAATGCGATGTTAGATCCTAGCAATTTTGACCAAGGCATCACTACGGTGACTAATAGCAGCGGCGACGCGGGTTCTGTCAAAATTACGACGCCTCAGTTCACGGCGCGCGATGGCGCATTTATCTCTACTAGCACTGCAGGCAGCGGCGCAGGCGGCAATATCAGCATTATCGCCGAAGAGGATCTGCAGCTAGAAAGTACGCTGCTAGCCACTGGAACATTTACAGATGCGCCTTCTGGCGATATTGATTTGCAAACGAGACGCCTGCGAGCCAGCGGCGGCGGACAGGCAATTACTACAACGTTTGGCTCAGGAGAAGCTGGAAATCTCACCGTTAGAGCTTCAGAATCTGTCGATCTAATCGATCCAACAGAAACGGGGATAGCCAGTGGCCTGTTGGCTTCTTCTTTTCAAACGGCGGCAGGGACGGGCGGCGATATTCTTGTCGAGACTGAAGACTTTCGCATTCTAGACGGGGCGACAGTATCTGTCAGCGGCGAGGGAACTGGAGATGCTGGCAATATTGATGTATGGGCGCGATCGCTTCGGCTCGATCGAGGATCGATTGCCGCTACTAGCGCCTCCGGCGAAGGCGGTAACATTACCCTTCGCGTTACTGACGTTTTGCGTCTACGCAACGGTAGCGAAATCTCGACTACTGCCGGGCAGGCTGGCTCATCTGGTAACGGCGGCAATATCACCTTTAGCGATGGCTTTATTATCGCGGTCCCGGCTGAAAACAGTGACATCACCGCCAATGCTTTTGAAGGCCGAGGCGGCAACATTGCCGTTGAGAGTCGGGGACTATTTGGGAT
>NZ_JADEXO010000242.1 GCF_015207105.1 cf. Phormidesmis sp. LEGE 11477 | reverse complement strand
CTTCCCCTGAGCGTTATGAGGAAATATTTATGGTCTTGTAGATGAGACTGTAGCGTAAGTTCTGAGCCTATGAGCAGATTAAATCAGTTTAAAGACTAACTGATAAGTAGAAGCTGCCTGGAACCTCATATTTATAGAGATTTCGTATTTTTCTCGCTGCTATTGCGCGGCTAGTTTTTGATTATTGTTGGCGATCGCACTTCGCCTAAAAACATCCCCACTTCCCCAGCAAGTTCTCAAGCGCATCCGTTGGCGGCTGACTACTTTGTAGCGGACCTTACAGTGGTATCGTTTGAGCAGATATTTGTCCCTATATTTCCACCCATAAACGTATGCGATCTCATCTGGGAAAGGCGCTGACAGCACGCCCAGCCTTGCGACGAACCAAAATCGTAGCGACCATAGGCCCTGCCACCCAGGACCCTGCCACCCTTAGAGCAATTATTGAAGCAGGTGCGACTACCCTACGACTAAATTTCTCACACGGCGATCAAGAGAACCACCGTCGAAACATTCAGTTGATTCGCCAGATTTCCTTTGAGCTGAAGCAGCCAGTGGCTATTTTGCAAGATCTTCAGGGGCCGAAGATCCGCTTGGGGAAATTTGAAGCAGGCTCTATCCGCTTGGCTAAAGGAGACAGCTTTGTGCTGACTAGCCGCAAAATTCCAGGCACTCAAACTGAGAGCTCGGTGACCTACGAGCCGCTAGTCGAAGAAGTGCCAGAAGGGTCCACCATCTTGCTCGATGACGGCAAAGTAGAGATGAAGGTCGTGGGTAAAGACTTTGTACAGCGCAACTTGAAGTGCGAAGTAGTGGTGGGCGGTAAGCTCTCTAATAGCAAAGGCGTTAACTTTCCAGGCGTTTATCTTTCGATCAAAGCGCTCACAGAAAAAGATAAGGAAGATCTACAGTTTGGCCTGAATCAGAATGTGGACTGGGTGGCGCTGAGCTTTGTGCGTAACCCTCAAGATGTCTTAGAAATTAAAGAGATCATTCAAAATTCGACGAATCGCCGGGTGCCGGTCATCGTGAAAATTGAAAAGCACGAAGCGATTGAACAAATGGATGCGATCCTATCGCTCTCAGATGGCGCGATGGTAGCCAGAGGCGATCTAGGCGTAGAGTTGCCGGCTGAGGATGTGCCGATTTTGCAAAAGCGGCTGATTGCGACAGCCAACCGATTAGGTATTCCGGTGATTACAGCTACTCAAATGCTAGATAGCATGGTGGAGAGCCCTAGGCCGACTAGAGCAGAGGTCTCTGACGTTGCGAATGCCATTTTTGATGGCACCGATGCGGTGATGCTCTCGAATGAGACGGCGGTCGGTGATTATCCGGTGGAAGCTGTAGCGACGATGGCCCGAATTGCGCTGCGGGCTGAGCAAGAGCAGCAGGAGCACCCAATCGACGAATTGAGTAAAAGTCATACGATTCCAAATGCGATTAGCCAGGCGGTCGGACAGATTGCGGCTCAGCTAGAAGCATCGGCTATCATGACGCTGACGCGCTCAGGGGCGACCGCTCGTAACGTATCGAAATTCCGGCCACGAGCGCCCATCTTGGCAGTAACGCCGCTAGTAGATGTGTCTAGGCAGCTTCAGGTTGTTTGGGGCGTGAATCCGCTGCTGGTGGTCGATTTGCATTCTTCGGGCCAAACTTTCCAAGCAGCGATGAACGTGGCTCAAGAAGATGGGCTACTCTACGATGGTGATCTCGTCGTGATGACAGCAGGTACGCTGCAAGGTGTGTCTGGTTCGACCGATTTGATTAAGGTTGAGGTAGTGACGGCGGTGATTGGCTCTGGCCGAGGCGTGGGCGAAGGCTCTGTGAGTGGCCGAGCCCGCGTCGCGCATAATACAGCCGCAATCAAGGACTTTAATACAGGCGAGATCTTAGTGGTGCCACGGACGAGTGCGGACTATGTGGATGCTATTCGTAGAGCGGGTGGCATTATCACAGAGGATGACAGCTTGACTAGCCATGCGGCGGTGCTAGGACTGCGGCTGGGTATTCCGGTCATTGTCGGCGTAGATAGAGCTACCGAGATTATTCGCAATGGCACGATTGTGACGCTAGATATCAGTAAAGGCAGGGTTTGCTCTGGAACGTTCAGTGCGCCCCAAGAAGAAGTAGCGCTTGGCTAGGCGCTGTCAAAGCCAAACTACCCCGTCCCCCGTCCCC
>NZ_JADEXO010000148.1 GCF_015207105.1 cf. Phormidesmis sp. LEGE 11477 | reverse complement strand
GTGGGGGAGTGGATGAAGTAGAGGTGTCGCTAGATTGAAGGGCCTGGGCCATCTGGCTGACGGATTGGTAGCGATCGCTTGGTCGATACTGTAGGGCTTTGTTTAAGACGGCAGCGAAGCCGGGGGCGACGTTGACTAGGGGCTGCCAGTTCCAGGCGAAGTTGATGTCGTCGAAAAGGGCTTGGGGTTCTCTGCCGGTTAACAGCACGATGGCAGTGACGGCTAGAGCGTAGAGATCGCTGCTGGGATAGGCTCTGCCGGTTTGCATTTGCTCGCTAGGGGCATAGCCTGCTTTGCCAACGGTGGTGGCTTGACTGACGCTGCCAGTCTCGGTTGGGGCCATCTGCACACGGGTGACGACTTCTTTGACCACCCCGAAGTCAATCAGTACGGGCAGTCGATCGGTGGTGCGCTGAATAATGTTGTCTGGGCTAATGTCGCGATGGATGATGCCCTTCGCATGAATATGGGCTAGCACAGGCAGCATCTGTTGAAGAAACTGTTTGACTTCCGCTTCAGAGAATTGCTCGCCCTTTAGTTTGCGCTGATTGAGGACTTCGTGGTAGGTCTGACCTTCAACGTAGTCTTGTACTAGAAACAGTCGTTCTTGTTCTTCGAAGGTGGCTCTAAACTTGGGGATTTGTGGATGAATGATTTGATAGAGCACAGAGGCTTCTCTTTGAAAAAGCTGAGTGGCCTTATCAGAGAAGTGGTCCTGGCCTTTGACGGGGACGAATTCTTTGATGGCGCAGCGTTCGTTGAAGCGTCCTTCGTCTTCGGCCAGGTAGGTTCGGCCAAACCCGCCCTGGCCTAGCAGCTTGACGATCTTGTAGTGATTTTGAAGCAGTGTGCCAACAGCGATCGCAGTTTGCATAATAGAGGAGCGTATAAAACGGGCAGCGTGTGAACAGGCGTATACAAAGTTTATGCCACGCGACCTATGAACAGAGCAGAAGCCATCCATCAGTTTACTTTACTGCACGCTTTGGGCTCGTATGTTTTCAGTCACAGCAACGCAGCCCTAACTTGGTAACGCGGCTTTTGAGTAACGCAGCCTTGATATCCTTAATGTTATGAGGGGTTTGCGAAGGAATGTTATGGAGGGTTTACGAAGGGCGATCGCAGCGACTCATTTGATTGTGACTAATTGACTCATTTCATCACAGCTAATTTACGTTAAGCCTATACAGGGCAACGCCTCTGTAAAGCTACGGGTTAAGTCGCGCTATCTGTTGGGGAATGATGAGCCCAACCTAATTTTTCTTTTAGTGCGCGGCACATGACTTACGGCACCTCTGACAATAGAAGAGCTTTTGAGCTAAATAAAGGCTCAAGAGGCAGCGTAGAGGAGACTACTATAGAAAAGAGTGCTTTGGGTGTAGAAGACACGCTGCAGTCTCGGCTTTCTTGTCGGCTAGAGGGCATGTCGCCAGAGCAGCGCGATCGCTATCGAACCAATGTGCTTTCCCGATTAAATCTGTTGGACAACGACAGTGTTCCTATCTTTGATGAAGCTACGCAGAATATCTCGCGGCTGCTAGCGATGCCAATCTGCGTCCTCAGCGTGATGCAAACAGAGGTGCAAAGCTTCAAATCGGTTGTAGGGCTCTCTAGCTTGGGCCTGATGAACCAGCTAGCTGCCGCTCGCAGTTTGCCTAGACAAGAATCTTTTTGTACCCACGTCATCGATAGTGGTAAAACTTTCGCCCTCGCCGATACCACCGCTCACCCTGCATTTTCTCGTAGTTTGCTAGTGCAGCACTACGGCATTCAGTCTTACCTCGGTGTGCCGCTAATTACAACAGAAGGTTGCTGTATCGGTACGCTAGCGGTGATGGATCTGCTGCCTCATCAGTTTACTCAGCAGGAAATTGCCTTATTAGAACTCAGCGCTCGCTGGAGTATGAGCGAGTTTGAAAAGCAACATCTCTTACAGAGTCAGTATCGAGCTACACCTTCTGCCGTTCACTCACACGTGCAGTCTGATTCTATGGGCACTGCGCCTGAAGCATCACTGCTTAAGCGGATCAACAAAGTTCGCTTTGATTTGATTGTTCAGCTCACGCAGGATCTACGCAATCCACTCACCTCTGTGACGGGGATGGCCAGTATGCTAAGCCGTGAGATCTACGGTCCGCTGAGTGAGAAGCAACAAGAGTACGCCAGAATTGTTCTGAGTAGTTCTCAACAGTTGCTGACGATGGTGAATGAGATTGTTGAGATTGGTGACTTAAAGAAAGAAGAATCCCATCAGCTTTCTGTGGTGGCGGCTGATATTGAAATGATTGGCCATCAGGCGATCGCATCGCTAGAAAGTATTGCTAGACAGCAAGATCTCAAGATTAAGCTGACGGTAGAACCGGGCTCTCGCATTTGGAATCTAGACAAGCGGATCGTCAAGCAGCTAATTTATCATTTGGTCTTTAGCATTATTAAGATGTCTACGGCAGGGAGTACTATTCGGCTGCATATTTCTCGAAGAGATAGCAGCGTGAGTATGGCACTATGGGTGTCTAATCCGTGGTTAGGAGAAGATTTGCCCCCAGCGGTAATCGCCTGGAACCAGAGGCAGAGAGGGTCTAAGAGCATATCGCAACATGCAGACCCTGCTAGATTAGAACCTTCTAACATCAGATTAGAGCCGCTTGCCCAGATAGGCTTAGAAGCTGATAGCGGCGAAGCGTTTGAGGCACTGAGCGCGGCGAAGAAGATGGATTCTTCTCGGCAAGAGTTAGGACTGTTGCTGAGTCGGCATCTGATCGAGATGCATGGCGGCGAGGCAGTTGTACAAGGATCTGAAACTTCTGGCTATCGCTATGTGATTACGCTGCCGTCTTTACCGTTGAGTGACATGCCGTCGAGTAGTTCAATAGGCTAGTCTCTGAAGCTGGCTACAAATGCGTCTCATAGTAGCGAACAAGTAGCAGCGAACAGAGATCTCTCTTTATAGCTTTTCTAGACAGTTATTCCCTCTATGTGGAATGACTGTTTTGCCATGTCAACTTTGTTTATGTTAGCTGTCGGAATCTGCTGAACGTTAGCGAGCTTGAACGCACAGTATGGATAAATGTCAATGCCTATGCTTGATTTTCTTTTAGGTAAATCAACGTATAGATAGAAATTGATGCTAGGGCAATATAGATTCGGTCAGCTTCTATTGTGTTGTTGGATATGAAGATATAAGCAGGTATCACTCGAAAAACGTTTGAGAGAACAACTCTGACCCAGAGAGTTGTTGCTTGTTTGATATCTATTTACCTATAAACATTGTTTAGAAGCCCGTTTCCACTAATCGATTCGTGAATCCGTCCGTGGTTGACAGCAGCGCTCACGAGCGATGTTCGAGACATTTCATCTGATTCGACTGACTTCTATTTGCAAGCATAGCTAATACAAAAATGGTAACAACGCAGAAACGGAAAACATTGCGCCAACGGGTTCAGAAACCTGTTCTGGCGGCTACGCTAGCTGCGGCTGGTGTTTTCAATATGATGAGCGCTGTCCTCGCCGAAGGCGCAGCCGCTGGAGAGACTATCAGTAACACGGCAACCGCCACTTATGAAGATGATGATGGCGATACGATCAACGCGACCTCGAATACCGTCGAGATTGTAGTTGCCGAGGTTGCTGGTCTGACCGCTGTGCCCACGGGTATCAACGATACCGATGACGGCGCGGTAGAAGCTGGTGATACGCTGGAGTACTTCTTTGAAGTCACCAATACTGGTAACGCTGCAACTAATGTCTTTGTTCCGGGCACAGACAATATTATTACTCAAAACCTAGATGCAACGTTAGTTGAGATCGGCACAGTTGCGCCTGGGCCAAATCCAGGCGATCCTGACGTCTTCACTCCTGTTCAAACGATTGACGCTGATGGGGACTTCACGACAACACCGATCCCTGCGGACGGTAGTTTCATCGTCAGAGTGACAGGTACGCCAGTTGCGACTGCGATCGCAGGTGATGAGATTGGCGTAACTTTGGGTAATGTTCCGCCCAATGACAATTCAGCGGACACTCAAAACCAAGATTACGTTGATAACGGTAATATCGATGATCTCTACACCCAGGATTCGGATGGAGCCACAGCGCCTGTCAACGGTGTACGTGAGGCTAGTGCCCAGCAAGATATTCAATTCGCTTCTTCTGTCAATCCTTTAGCTCTGGTCACTGCCCTCAAGACCTCAGCATTAGAAATCAACGATCCTTCTACTATCAACGATGACCAAATTACCTATGATTTGGGCATTCGAGTGGAAAGCGATGACCCCACTAACGTTTTTCAAGCGGCTGCGTTAGAGGGTACAGACGTTGAGATAGATGGTACTGATGAGAAAGTCATCCTGATCTCAGATGCCATTCCAGAAGGCACGAATTTTGAATCTATCGCTCCTGGCTTACCCTCTGGATGGGAGGTGATTTATTCTATTACCGCACCAGCAGGAACTGATCCATTAGACAGTGCAACTGTCACCTGGACTAGAACGGCACCCACCGACTTGACAACAGTTGAGAGAATTGGTTTCATTAATTCTGGTTCTTTGGCACCGGGTGTAGAAGTCACTGGGCTGAGATTTACGGTCAATACTGTTCCTCTAACCGCAGATGCTAGCGGTCGGGGTCAGGTAGACAACATTGCTCAAGCCTTTGGTGAGACCGTCGGTGGCCCAGCCAATGGCGATGTCATCTATGATGAATCTGGTGACCAATCACCCAACAACAACACCGATCCTAGCAATGATGGGGCACCAGGCGTAGCCGGACCAGACGGTATTACTGACGGCAGCAACTACGATCCAGATCCTGACAACGACAATGATGTTGATACAGACGGTGTTGCTGATCCAGATGAGGACGGTATCGATGCTGGTAACAACAACACTGGCGACGATGGCGATGATGGTGGTGAAGTCAACCAGATCATCATTTCTCCGTCTACTGACCAGATTTTGAATGGTCCTGACGGTGCTCCAGGTGCTGTAGGTCCTACCGATGATGATGACGATTTCACTAACAATTCTACGCCTGTACCAGCAGGACTAGAGGCGGGCGATTTGTTCGATCCTAGCGGTGATCCAGTCGTCTTTACAAACACTGTTTCTAATCCAACCACAGGAACACTGTCTAACGTGACGCTTGAGCCGATCGCACCTAGCGAGGCAGCTGATGCGGATGAAATCGATCCTAATTTAGCAGTCAGCCAGTATGGCGAGGACGGCGATATCCCAGATGGAACCATTGTTGAAATTACTTTCAACGGTCAGACCGCTGAGTACACCTATGACAGTACTCCTGACCCAGGTGATGATCCGTTTGAGCTAACTGCTGGTACACCTGTCAATGTCGGTGATATCTTGCCAGGTGCAGCTCCGATTGACTACACAGTCACCGTTACTCTGCCTGATGATACTGAGGTCTTAGACAACATTCCGATCCCAATTATTGCTTTCCCTGATGACGATCCAACTAATTCGCCTGGCTTTACAGGAGAATCCACGAACAACATCACCATTGATCGGGTCTATACAGGATTTGTTGAGCTGCTGAAGACAGCTCGAATCTTGAATAATGATGGAACCTTCAGGTTCCCTGCTGACGGCAGCTTCGTCAATACGTTTGATGAAACTGTTGATGAACAGACGGCTAGACCTGGCGATCAGATTGAGTACAGAATTGAGTACAGAAACATCTCGACACCTGACACAGGAACTGACAACGTTACGCTGACCGCTAATGACTTTGTGCTCACTGAGGATGGTACAGGCAGCGATGCAGGCTCTCCTGATAACAACTGGGCAGAGACGACTATTCACCGTGAAGGTGCAACCGCTACTGATGGCGTCATCACCTACGACGATGCCGATACTGGCACCGATCCTGACTACACAAGCGAGCCTGCTGACGGTGTGAAGGTCGATGTGTATACCAACTTCGGTGAAACCGGTAGTGAAATTGATGTCTTGCCAGGTGAAGACGGCAACTTTACCTTCCTCCGTGAAGTGATTAGTGAAGGTCCAACACCCACACCATAAGCGGTTTCGATTTAGGTCAGTAATTTGCTGACCAATTAAGAGGCGGGCTGTCGTTAGCTCTGACAGCCGCCTCACTCTTCTCCCTTATTACACATTTTGTACAGTCAAAGGATTTGATTAGAATGAAACGCAAGTTTTTATTTGGTATGGGTATTGCAGCACTGGCTGCGACCGCACCTTTTGCAATGTCTACGCCTGTGTTTGCCAACTTGCAAGAAGCGGGAACGGCAATTGTTCAACAGCTTTTGCAGCCAGAGGTGAAACTGGAGATGGGCGCTGAAAAGCAGGTAACCGTTTTAGATGAAGACGGTCAGCCAAAGCTAGCCTGGCAGGCGCTAGGTGAAAAGGCAACCGTTCAGCCGGGTGATGTGCTGCGCTACGCGGTGGTCTCTTCTAATGAAGGAGAAATGGCGGCTAAGAATCTGGTGATTACTCAGCCGATTCCAGCGGCGATGACCTATGTGATCGGCTCCGAGAAAGGTAATACTGCGGCAGCGGCGACTTACAGCATCGATAATGGTGAAACGTTTGTGGCTGAACCGATGGTAGAAGTGAAGCTACCCAATGGCGAGGTAGAGATGCAACCCGCACCTGCGGAAGCTTATACGCACGTGAAATGGGCGTTTAACGAAGATCTAGAATCTTCTGTTGCAGTGAACGTTTCTCACGAAGTGGTTGTCAAGTAGGTAAACGGTAGGGCGATCGCACATCCTCTTGTTTTGTAGTAGGTGTGCGATCGCCATTCCTTTTAGAACGTTAGTCGCTTTAAGTCGTCCGTAGCACCCTCTCGTTTCGGCAACTCTCCATCCAGCAGCAAAGCGATCGCCCAACAGCGTGCAATACAAACCCCTTGCCGCTTGATGCCTGATCACCTCAGCACCAAGCAGCTATAAGAATCTTCGATACTCCTACAATGCCACTTCTCTCATTGTCCAAACGTCTGTGGTGCCACCGCCGATGGAAGCAGTTGCTGGCTCTGTTCCTGATTGGCCTGTTTATGCATTCTGCAACGGGTGCGATCGCTCAGACAGTAGAGCCTGAACAGTCCGAAAGTATCTTCAACACAGCCACCGCCAGCTACAACACTCCATCAGGAACACCTGTTCAAGTCATTTCTAACCAGTTAGCGACCGGCTTTGACGATAGTCAGCTAATTGATCCAGGTGGCAGGCTGCTAGGCTGCGATGGTGAACTTCTCAGTAGCTATGCTGGATTTTCGATGGCGCTCTACGAGCCGGACGAGTCGGGGCTAGATATTCGCAACCTAGTACCGCTAACCCCGACGAATAGTGACAATGGTATTGATCCTAATATTATTAATCTCAATCCCTTTCCGCTCTCTCTCAATGATGGTCGCTACAACTTTCTCTTAGATGTTGATGCGCCTTTGGAGAGTCCGGTGAATGCAGGGCTGACGCAAACAGATTCGACAGCTCAGTACATCTTGGTAATCAATCCGCCTGATAACTCTCGCTATAGTGAACGCCGGGTACTGATTGAAATGCTGGGGGTAGTGGAAAGGCCAACGAGTTCGCTGCTCAGCTACAGAGCGACTTCTCTAGATGGCAACCCAATTTCTGTAGATGGTGAACTGACCTTTATTAACACCGTGACTGTCAGGAATGCAGAAGTTCAGCTACTGACTCTCTTTGAGTTCGGTATAGAGAGCGTTATCTGCGAAGCGCAACAGATAGAAATTACCAAGTCCGCCGATCGCTCTGCGGCTCAGCCCGGCGATACGGTGATCTATCGGCTAATGGTTCAAAGCTCGGCCACCGTCGACGTGGATTCTGTGGTTGCGATCGATACGTTGCCAGTCGGCTTTGAGTTTTTGCCAGAGTCTGTTTCCGGTCAGCTAGACGATCTGCCAGTGGCAGTTACCACTAGCGTGAGCGGCAATAGCATCGCCTTTAGTGTTGCTGAGCAGATATCTCCAGACCAAACGCTGAATATCATCTACGCGACTCGGCTAACGCCCGATGCGCTAAGAGGATCGGGTGAAAATAGCGCCATGGTAACCGCCACTAGAACAGATAACGACTTTGATATTCAAGACGGGCCGAGTATTCACCGAGTTTCTCTCGAACCAGGTATTCTGTCGGACTGTGGCACTTTAATTGGTCGCGTCTTTGAAGATAAAAACTTTGATGGAGAACAACAGAATGGAGAGGCTGGCATTCCCAATGCGGTGATCTTTTTAGATGATGGCAATCGGGTAGTTACTGATGCTGACGGTCTCTTTTCTGTTCAAAAAATGCTTCCTGGTAATCGTACGGGCACGCTTGATCTAGAGAGTTTACCCGGCTATACCCTAGCGGCCAATCTGTATTTTAACGAGCGCAATAGCCGCTCTCGCCTAGTCAGGCTAGCGCCGGGCGGACTGGTGCGGATGAACTTTGGGGTGACGCCTACTTTTGAGGAAGGAGAATAGACATGACTTCAACCGTAGGCAAGCAAACGACACTCGCCCGAAGATTCTCTTACCTTAGACTGGCTGCGATCGCAGCTCTATCGCTCAATTCAGTGTTTGCTTCACTGGTGCTCTCTAGCGCGGCGATGGCTCAAGAGATAGCTGATCCGATCGATAGAGAAGATCGCCCTGATACAGAGCAAGATTCTGACGATGAAGTTGAGACTGAAAACGACAGCGACAATCCAAATGTCATTATCAGAACGAGAGCAGTCGCGTCTAATGTCTCCTTTAGAGCCGTTCAGCAGTTGGCCTTAGTGACCGAGACAGTGACTGCGACCGAAGAGGCTGAAGAAACAGAAGCAGAGCGTTTGTTGCTAGCGCGGGCGGGCCTTAGACCAGCGGCTAACTCTGCTAAGAAAACGCCTTGGTTGGCGCGATCGCCAAACCCTTCTGAACCCGATGACATTGCCGAAAATGCGATTTCTTTAAACTTGGCTGCGATCGAAGATGCGCCCGCAGAAAAGCCTGGAACGCCCTGGCTAGCGCGCACTTCAGAAGCCCAAAGAGAGCAAGGAAGAGAGCGAGAAAGAGAGCAGCCTGCTAATCGGTTAGCGCGATCGCGGGCCACAGAAGACGCCAACGAACGCGCTAATGAACCCGCTGACGCCCGCCTAGCCACAGCCCCTAGAAGACGCGAAACCCGAAAGCGTCCAGCTAACTGGGTTTCGATCTTTCATGAAGAACTCTCTCCATCTAATGCTGAGTCAGGGGTTGATTCGCCGACTGAACTAGCCGCCGATCCAGCCATTAACTCTGTGGCTGATCCCGCCGTTAATCCAGATGCGATCGCGGCTCGATCCTCAGCCAGCGGCGGCGCTATCTATGACATTGGCGATTTGCCCCAAACCTCGATTACCCCTACCTACCTAGCTGGCAGTGTTGAAGAAAGTGAGATTGCGGTCAATGCCAGCGACGTAGCGTTTTTGAGCCCTGAGCCCAACGCCTTCTTGAATACGCCCGCTACCTCAGTAGTGCTGAGATTTCCCGTTGGGGCCAAAATTGCGCTACTGGTCAATAGCCGGGTGGTAGATCCTAACCTGATTGGTAGAACAGAAACCGACACCGAGACTGGGCAGCGTACACAGACCTGGTATGGTGTCACCCTTTCTGCAGGCGATAACCAGCTAGAAATTGTTTCAACAGACACTGGCGAAGTGTTGAAAAGTCTGCTGGTGACCGTCAGAGGAATGCCTGCTGAGCTAACTTTGCTCTCGCCGCGTGCCATTCCTGCCGATGGCCGGTCGACAAGTACTATTCGTGGTCAGCTCGTTGATGAATCGGGTAATATCTCGCGTTGGGAATCCACCGTCACGCTGCAGGCGAGCGATGGTGAGTTTTTGGGTGCGGATGCCAATCCAGATGCGCCCGGTTTTCAGGTTCGAGCCAGCAAAGGAGAGTTTGTTGCCGAGCTGCAGTCTTCATTAGAGTCGGGTCTGGTTCAAATTCGAGCTAGAGCGGCTGACTTTGAGGCGTTTAGTCAGATTCAGTTTGTGACGCCGCAGCGGTCTAATCTAATATCGGGCGTGGTTGACGTGCGTTTTGGCGCGCAAGGGACTGATTATTACGGCAGCTATCGTGACTTTTTGCCGCTAGATGGAGACAACAGCTATGGTCTAGATGTCGATGCGGCTGTGTTTGCAACGGGGAACTTGGGCGAATGGCTCTATACCGGCGCTTATAATAGCGATCGCACCTTAAACCAAGACTGTAACGGTGACTCTCGCCTGTTTCGGGCCAACGGCGGCAACTGCGAAAGCACCTACACCACCTACGGCGATGACTCTTACTCGGATGTAATCACCCCTTCGCTAGACAGCGTTTTTTTGCGGCTAGAGCGCACCTCTCCTACCGCCAATGCTGCCACTGACTATGTGATGTGGGGAGACTACAACACCGAAGAATTCTCGACATCCGCACAGCTTTTTACCGCTACCAGTCGCCGACTGCACGGCTTCAAGGCTAACTACAATTTTGGTAATCTAGCGCTGACGGGCCTATATGCCAACAATGTAGAAGGCTTTCAAAGAGATACAATCGCACCCGATGGCACCAGCGGCTTTTACTTCACTTCTCAGCGCAACTTGCTGCCTGGCAGCGAGCGCGTTTATCTAGAGCTAGAAGAGTTAGAACGGCCCGGCACGGTATTAGAGCGAACGGCCCTGACGCGCGGCGCTGACTATGAGATTGATTACGATCGGGGAACGCTGCTGTTTAACGATCCGGTGGCGCGAACCCAGGTAGATGAATTTGGGCTGCTGCTCGTGCGTCGGATTGTGACCACCTATCAGCATGAAAATGGCGAAGACACCGACCTACTCGCTGGCCGCCTACAGTACAACTTTAATCAGCAGCAAGGGCAAGAATCGTGGGTAGGCACTAGCTATTTAAACGAAGATAGAGGCACAAGAGACTTTTCTCTCTATGGCGTAGATGCTCAAGTGGCGATTGGTGACAACACTCAGATCACGGCTGAGATTGCCCGTTCTACTAGCGAGTTTGAGACTTCAGATCGCGTCAGTGGCAATGCCTATCGCCTAGAAGTAGACAGCGCTCTCGGCGATAAGCTGAACGGTCGGGCCTATATTCGATCAACAGATGCAGGCTTTAGCAATGAAGCCACCTCTAGCTTTGTGCCGGGGCAGACTCGCTACGGGGCGCAGTTGGCTGGGCGCATAACCAGAAACACCACGCTGCGAGCGAGATTTGATCGAGAAGATAATACGGGCAATGCGCCTCGGGTCATTACCGATCTTACAGAGCTGCTGAACAATACTGAACGCCAGCCGGGTAGGGCGCTAGATAATTCGCTAACGACCTATTCTTTGGGCGTGAGTCAGCGGTTTGGTCGAAGTACGGCGGATGTGGATTGGCTGCATCGCGATCGCACTGACCGGCTCGATGGCGATCGCAGTGTCAGCTCAGCTCAGCTCAGAACCCGGTTAATGACGCCTTTGACAGATAGACTATCGATCATCGCTCAAAATGAACTCACCCTTTCTTCTAGCGAAGATCCGATCTATCCGAGCCGCACCCTGATCGGGCTGAACTGGGAAGTGATGGACGGGCTCAATGTCGGCGTCAATCAGCTCTTCTATGGTGGAGACAGAGGCAGCGCGACTACTGTTGATGTCACGGGTGAACACACTTTTGCTTCGGATACCACCATTCACGGTCGATTCTCTACGGTGAATGGCCGACAGCTAGGCGGCACGATTGGCCTAGAGCAAGGCATCAATCTCGCACCGGGATTAGATTTGGACTTGGGCTTTGAAAAGACCTTTTCGACGCTCGGTAACGAAACCGCAGCCAGCACCCAGTTTTCTCAGCCATTTGCACCGGGTCAAAGCGCCTCGGCTATTGGCCTAGCCGGGGGTGAAAGCTACAGTGTGGGACTCTCCTATACCGATAATCCAGACTTTCAAGCCAATACAAGATTCGAGCACCGAGCTTCGCGTGGTAATTCCAACACCGTATTCACCCTTTCTGCGCTAGGACGGATTACTCCCGAGCTAACGCTACTAGGAGACTATCGAACTGCCCATACCGCCAACCAGCGCATCACGGGACTAGGCCGAACTAGTCTGTTGAAACTTGGCATGGCCTATCGCAATCCTAGAAACGATCGGTTCAATGCCCTGTTGCGCTATGAGCATCGGCTCAATCCGAACAGCATTCCTACGAACGCTAACTTGGGCGCTTCTTCTGAAACCCAGGAGCACCTGTTTTCGACCGAGGCAATCTATGCCCCGAACTGGCGGTGGGAACTGTTTGGCAAATATGCGCTGCGTCACAGTCGTACTGAATTCAACGGTGCGGGCAACAGTTTCTCTAATGGCAGTACTGTTCAGCTCGCTCAGGCTAGAGCCACTTATCGACTAGGATACCGTTGGGATACGGTGGGTGAGCTGCGCTGGCTGGCTGGCAGTGGCTATAGCGAGACGGGGTTTTCTGTAGAGGCGGGCTACTATCCGCTCCCAGATTTAAGAATTTCGGCGGGCTATAGCGGCGGCGCGAATGATACTGATTTTGGTGAGAACCGTAGCAATGGCGGATTCTACTTTGGCGCGTCGGCGAAGCTGAGTGGATTGTTAGACGGGTTCGCGACGCAGCCAAACGATCCGCCTCAGCAGCAGGAATCAGTGGTTGAGGCGGCTGAAGCAGATTTATCCCAAGAGAATATCTCTGAAGATACGATCCCTGAAGACGAGGAACTTGAAGAGAATCTACGACCAGTGCTTCCAGATACGGAGGAAGAAGAGTTGTAGGCGATTCCTAAGAAGGAGATTTACTTTAGGTTTGTTTAGGAATAGTTAGTTGTTTTATTTAGTGACGCGACAGATGGCTTATCAGCACACTTTCAAATATCGCCGTCAGCTTGTTGTAATCTGTAGCTTGCTAGGTGGGTTGAACAGTCTGTGGATGCCTGCTACTAGTCTGGCCCAATCAAATGAAACAACAGTTTCTGCGATTCAGGTGACGGTGAATAATGCGGAAGACGATCCGATTCGCGCCGACGCTGATCTGACTTTGCGAGAGGCGATCGCACTCATTAACGGAACGCTGCTATTCAGTGAACTCAGCGCTCAAGAGCAGCAGCTAGTGATGCCTGCCAGGGAGGTTTCGACGATTCGGTTCGATCTGCCTATTGGACAAACGGCCATAGCGCTAAATTCGATATTGCCTGCGATCGCCCGGCCCAACACTACTAT
>NZ_JADEXO010000241.1 GCF_015207105.1 cf. Phormidesmis sp. LEGE 11477 | reverse complement strand
GCATTGAGGTCTTTCGTGGACTGACGATCACCGCCGATCAGGTCACGGTCAAAGGGCTGAGCCTATACGGATTTTCATCGGTTCATCGCCTGACGGCTTCGACGCCACCTGCTGATATCTTTATCTCTCACATCGCGCCGAATGCTTTTGACAGATCTCGCATATCGGCTAATGCGCTGCGACTGACCGAAAAAGAGATTGATCAAGCCCCCGAGGGGGTCGTGATCGAAGATAACTGGCTAGGGGTGTCTCCCACAGGCGAAATTCCTGTCCCAGAAGAGATGTCTGCCTTTGGCGTTTCTGTTTTCAACGCGATTAATACCACCATTGAGCGCAACAGAATCGAGTATCACGAAAGCAGCGGCATCATCACGGGCAACCTGGCTATAAACTCAATCATCACCGGCAACACCTTGATCGCCAATGGCCTGAGAGGACTGCCCGATGCGATTTATTTGCAGGGCGATATCGAGGGATCTGAGGTGCTAGAAAATCTCGTGTGCGCTAACGACGGTAGCGGCGTGGCGATGTTCAAGCCGGAAGGCAGTGCCCAGATCTACAGCAACGATATTCGCTTTAACGGGCGGCGATTTCGCAGTCCTGGCGTGTCACTGATGGGCAATGAGCATCAGGTTACCAGTAACTATATTGCCTTTCAGCCGGGGCCGGGTGTGGCGATCGCATCCTATCCACGCAGCCGCCGCAACCTAGTTCGCAACAACTTTTTTAGAGGGCTAAATGGCCTCAGCGTCGATTTGGCCTACAACGATGACGTGCGCGTTTCCGACTATCAGTTTAGCGATGGCCCCAACCCGCCCCGCAATTCTCGTCAGCGGCGGCGAGATTCTGCGAATGCGGGCATCAATGCGCCCGAATTTGATGCCTACACCTTTCCGTTTGAAAACA
Organism: cf. Phormidesmis sp. LEGE 11477; assembly: GCF_015207105.1. Lineage (GTDB taxonomy): Bacteria > Cyanobacteriota > Cyanobacteriia > Phormidesmidales > Phormidesmidaceae > Phormidesmis. The sequence goes on along the minus strand of NZ_JADEXO010000241.1, from coordinate 1,321 downwards.
CCACGACGCTAACTGGCTTTGCCGATCCGGGATCGGAAATTGGCATTTACGAGGTTTCTTCTCGGCAAGATCGGCTCTATGGCAGCTTGGGTAATTTGCTGACAACTGTGAACGCCGATGAAGCGGGTAGATTTAGCACTTCGGTTGCGGTTGATGAAGGAACAGAAGTCAGCGCGATCGCCACAGATTTGCGCTATGGCACGTCCGAACCGTCTCCAGTGGCCATCATTGGTGCGAGCTTGCCCTCAGCTCCGGGCGAGGTTTCTTTTGACCCGGTTTGCCAAGAGCCGCCGCTGCCCGCCGAAGAGCCGCCTGTTGAAGCGCCGACTGTCGAAGCGCCACCAGCGCCAGCGCCCACAGAGCAAATTACCCTGCGGATTCCTCGCAACATTCACTTTGCGCTCGATCAGTCCTTTATCAGCCCTGCTAGTGCCAACATCCTTGACCAGGTGGCCGCCGCGCTTTTGCAATATCCGTCGCTGACCTTAGAGCTACAGGGCCATACTGACCCACGGGCTAACGATGACTACAACCAAGCGCTAGGAGAACGCAGGGCACTTTCTGCGAGAGACTATTTGCTACAAAAAGGCGTTTCCCCAGAGCGGCTGCGGATTCGCTCGTTTGGAGAAACTCAGACAATTTCTACAGCGCCTGACATTGTTGATTATGCGCGCGATCGCCGAGTTGAATTCATCTTTCTAGACACTCGTGGTTTGGACATCATTATTGAAAGGCAAGAAAGCGATTTGCAGATCGAGTAGAAAATTTTTGAGAATTCTTTCTCTTTGTCATATCTTTTTGCCACGCTATGAACCCGCTAACCTCACGACTTACCTCTGGCGAACCCATGATTGCAGCTCGATTCTCTTCTAACTCTAGTCGTCTCATCAATCGACTGGTGGCCGGAACGGTGGCCGGAACGATGACCCTGTTGTCTGTGATGGGCTATCAGCCGCCAGCAAGGGCTCAAGCGCGTCAGATTTGCTACGCGATCGCTGATAATAATCCACCCGACGACAGTGACAGCGGTATCACCTTTCGCGACACGTTAGCTACCCTTGACTTCACCACAAACAGTGCCAATGACCTTGGCTTTATTGTGCGAGCCGAAGATGGCACAACTCCAATTACTAATATTGAAGCGTTGACCTCGCGGCCAGACTTCAACGAACTGCTTGCGGTTAACGGTAACGAGCTTGGCATTGTTGATCCAGCTACACTGACCTTCACTTCTTTGGGCAGACTAGACCCATTCCCAGACTTTGATGCCATCGTCATCGATCGAAATTCACCTAACCAGACCCGTTTGCTAGGCGTTTCC
>NZ_JADEXO010000240.1 GCF_015207105.1 cf. Phormidesmis sp. LEGE 11477 | reverse complement strand
AGTTGTGTATAAGAGACAGGGATGCACGTTAAACGCCTATCTCGTGCGTCCAAAATCGCGCGGCGAAGTGACGTTGCGTAGCGCGGATCCGAACGACGAGCCTGTGATCGATCCCAAATTTTTATCTGATCCTGAGGACCTGACGAAGACAATCGAGAGCGTTCGGTTGGGTCGGGACATCATGCAACAAGCCGCGCTGAAGGATCAGCTCAAGAGCGAGCACTTTCCTGGGGTTAATATCCAAAGTTATAGTGAGCTCGAAAATTTTGTGCGGGAGGAGGCGCGGACAGGTTACCACCCTGTCGGTACCTGCCGCATGGGCACCGATGACAGATCTGTTGTTGACACGCAATTGCGCGTTCGTGGCGTGGATGGATTGAGGATCGCGGATAATTCCGTTATGCCTAGGATAATTTCCGGAAATACAAATGCGACAGCGATTATGATCGGGGAACGCGCGGCGGATTTCCTAAAAGGAAACCATGGTGAGTGTGGGCGTTGAAACAAAAGGGTAATGTTGGTCTGATCGATGTGGCGCGTCTTGCTGGCTGCGCGCCGGCTACGGTGTCGCGCCGCCTAAACTCTCCTGAGAAGGTCAGCGAAGACGTCATCAAGTCGATTGACGCTGCCATCAGCCAATTGGGTTACGTGCGGAACGCGTCCGCCAGAGCGTTGAGAGCCAACAGGTCCAAGCTCGTTGGAGCTGTCATCCCAACTTTGCGACACTCAATTTATGCGGAGATGCTGGCCGGACTTCAGCAGACACTTGCCAACCATGGGTTTGCCCTCATCCACACAACGTCAGATTACGACATTGATGAGGAATATCGCCAGGTGATGACACTTGTGGAACGAGGTGTGGAAGCCATAGTGCTGGTTGGCACGCGTCACCGATCCAAAACGTTCACGCTCCTCAAAGAGCAGAACGTCAACCTGGTAGTGACTTACGCCATTGAGAGTGATTTCAAGCTCTCCAGTGTGGGCTTTGACAACCGACGCGCCGCCGAACTTGCGGCGGACAGGTTGTATGAGCTCGGTCACCGTCGCTTTACAATGTTGGCGGGCGTCACCCACAACAATGATCGGGCACAGCTGAGGGTTGACGGCTTCGTTGATCGTCTGAAATCAAAAGGGGTTGAGGCGACATCCATTGAAATTCGTGAGGCGCCTTATGTCATTGAAGAGGGCAGGGCAGCCATGGAAGATGTCCTAGCAAAACATCCAGATGTCACCGGCGTCTTTTGCGGAAGCGATATCCTTGCTGTCGGGGCTTTACGCGCCTGCCGCGTGCGCGGCCTTTCAGTGCCAGAGGACATCTCGATCATTGGATTCGACAATCTTGAGATTGCCGCTTTCACAGAACCGCCGCTTTCAACTCTGGACGTGCCAGCGTTCGGAATGGGATCAGAGACAGCCAATCATATTATGCTGTCGGATCCAAAGTCGCCTACGGTTCGTAAAGTCGAACTTGATGTGAAACTTCTGGATCGCGGAACAACGGCCATAGCTCCGAAGCCGGTGTCGCTACCAGAAACCCCATCCTGACCCGATTGGCCTCGACTCGATGGTGTATGACATGATTGCGCACGATGATGGCGATCATGAAAGCGCTCTGGTGGACCTTTGGGCTGCGGATCAAATCCCGCGCCCGGATTGAGGCCGAGAGCCTGGCTTTGCGTCATCAGCTCACTGTGGTGTGCTGTTCCGCGCCGCGGCGGATGCGGCTTGTTCAACGACCAAATCGCAGTGATTCCGTTCGGCAAATACTTACAAGGCCTCAGTTCGCACTAGGCGAAGACATCCAGGCCCGCAGTTGGCGCCGCTCAGCCGGTGTGGCGGCCGTCTTCGGGCAACGCTTGGGAATCGGCAGCGTACAGATTCTCATATCTCATCTCCGTTTGATGAGTATCGTTGCGTTGAGTCTTACCATGACAATCGGTGCCTCATTGTTTTTACATACAACAAGCCATTGAACTGGCTTAACAGGAACCAGCCGTGGTGTTTTGTTAGTGAAGACCTGGGTTCCGCTGGCACAAGAACGAACCTATGCGTCACGTTGGCTAAAACGGCGATCCGAAGGTTCCAAATAGCACCGCAATTTCCGTTAGTTGCGCGCCGGATATCTTACGGAACAACAACCCATCTCATATCGGGTCACTCCGCCGCCCAATCAAATAAGCTGGCCAATAGAGCTGTCAATTTGAGGTGGTTGCGTGCCCCTGATCACATC
>NZ_JADEXO010000147.1 GCF_015207105.1 cf. Phormidesmis sp. LEGE 11477 | reverse complement strand
GACTGAATTCCACTAAATCCAACAATCCTAGATGTAATAATTATGGTGAGTTCTGGATACAGAGTGGCCTGTGAAACTAACATTTGAGAAAATGCTAATCGCTGTTCCTCTGATGGAATTTCATCTAACCCATCAACCAAAAGTAATACTCTGTCATTAGAGCTTCTGTCCTCTATCAAACTTGACAACGCTAAAATAATTTTTTTTTCATATCCCAAATATTTGAGCTGATGAACCACTAAGCTCAGTAGGCCTTCATTGAAATCAAAATTCAACAGATCACGACACGTTAGTGTAATTGGAATCCACTGGTGCTTTGGCCAGTGTTCGCGACTGATAGGGGCTTGATGATTTGTAGTGAGTTTATAGTGAGATGACTGAGGCAACTGACGAACAGCATAGTGGTAGGTAACGTAAGTCAACAAGGTCGTTTTTCCACAACCTGGGTCACCAACTATCGCTAGTCGAATTCCTGGCTCTAGTTGCTGGCTCAGACGGACAATTTTCTCATCTAACTGAAAACTGTTGCTATGAACCGCACGATCAAATAACAAGGCACTGGTAAAGCTCTCACGAATTAACCAACCTAGCTCTTCTGAGTCGTATAACGTATCGGCTTCTACAGGACTATAGGCTAGAAACAAGGGAAGTTCTATACAAAGGGACTCAATTGGTATCGGAATCCGCTTCCCTCGACTACTGAGTAGGGGAAGTCGTATAACGCCACAGCGGCGAGCTTCTTTCTCCAAATAGCTAATTAATATCTGCTGGATGTTTTCCTTTGTCGGCATCCCAGCCGACGACTTCAGTCAGTCATCTGACTGGGTATTGTAAGTATTAAAAGTAAAAGTGTTATTATCTCCAGCCTGTACTACTTGTGAGTTAGGATTATTTACCTGCAATCCCTGCCCCCCAAAGTTCTGCTGCAAATTTCTAGCAGATGTGTTGTCAACTTGTACGATAGTTCGATGGATTTCTTGTACTATTGGCTCAACCATATTGATAAAGTCAGGTTTTTCCAGCTCAAACAACAAGCTGTCCCGCATTTGTTGTAGAGCTGGCTCTACTCCCTCTGCTGCGGCCACCAAGACTTCATCACTCCCTGGTCTTCCTTTGAAGCATCTATTCCATACGATTTGTCCTAGTTTTTGAATATGCACGGCTGCTAGCTCTACCGCTTTCTCGCCCAGTTTACTGCCTGCACCTTCATAAAGTTTGTCTAAAATGACTTTAACAATAGGTATTGCAAGGGTAACAGTCAGCTGATCGATCATGGCTCTTAAGAAGGATATATCCTAATTCGTTGTACATCACTTGCTTAATAATATGTTAGTTACAAGTGAAGGAGAGAGTATGATTCACCGCAAACAGACAATGGGACTCCTTGACTACTCTCGTCAGAAAAAGATAATTTAGATCGAGACAGCTAAGACTCAGTTTAATTTTCGGTTTGTCAGTACTTCTGTTCTTCACAATAGCTTACTGACGCAGGGCACAGAGTATTCTTTGCACTGGTAAGGCGTGCTCACAACGCAAGAATAACGGACAACGAATCCTTTATCCCCTCGATACCTTACAGTCCGCCAGGTAGCGATACGTTGAGTGCGATAGGGAAGGCTGCGTCACGACTTCAGAGACTACCTAATACTATGAAACAGCACGCTAACAGGCAGACGTCACTCTACAGTAGCCATCAGCTGCTGCATCCAGGCTTCGCGCCCATACACCCCTGCGAGCAAGTCCGATATCTGAAAGGCTTGGTCCAACTCATCCCATAGGATGTACCGGCCACCGCCATAGACCTGGACAGCCGATAGCTCATCATCTGTTACTCCCTCCAGCGGCACCCAGCCTTCTGCCTCGCTCTTTACCATCTCTAGTAGGCGTACTGGCCACGCATGACGAGAGCCGTCTTTTAGGACGACGACAACTGCTTTAGTCGTAGCATCGTAGGTGACGCTCTCAGCTAGCTTCAACGTTTCGTTATACATAGTACTTCGCTGCTTCCGCTTTCAAGTATGGCAAGTTTGCCTGACACAACGAGATCGCCGCTCGCGTATGTTTGGCAGTGGTCGTATTCTGGCGCTTACGGCCTTTTTCCAATACGCTCGCCTCCTCGCCTGAAATATCTATCTTCACTTCTAGCTCACCATCAATAACGTGAACGTGAAGCGGATTGTGATCACCAGGATTGACCAAAACCCTGATGCTATTCTCCCTCAATAGGATTGGCATATCTGAATCAACGGAGGCAGCTACGCAAAGACTTGCAGTTATGAAGAGCTAGATTTCGATCATTCATAGAAGGCTTACGAGCTTATTTTGCTGGCATCACTATCTTAGCTTTCAGCCCTGTATGTTCTTCCAGTAGGTAGAGAAGGCCACCGCCATCGATAAGCTCGATTGGCTTGTCTTTCACAAAGTCATAGGCATCAGGGCCGTAGCCACTGGTAGCAACGAGAATACCTTTATTCGCACCTTCATTCATCATCGTTCCATACAGGAGACCACCAAAAAGCGTGGGAAACGTTGATAACTCGTTGCGTAGTACAAACGGTTTTTCTATGAGCCCATGCTAGATACTGCCCATGACCACGCGTGGTGATTGCCAAACTCAGAGCCTGTGAGGAGTGGACCTGGCTGAGAGCGAAGGAGTTTCCGGGCTTCCCCACGGTTTTTGGTACTCTCCTAGAAGGACAGCTCTGAACTAACCAGCTCCTCTAAACAATCCTCGTCTAGCACTGGTTCTTTGCCACTGGCTTCTAGCTTATCGAGCCTCTCATGCGCCACCGCGCAGAAAGCATCCACCTCTGCCATCCAGCCATCCAGCCGTTGCTCTAGCTCTTTACTCAGCATCGCTATCACTGCCTGCCTGCTGGCAGATCGGACAGTGCTTCACCGCCAAGCTAGAGATCTTCACCCTACCCTGCTCACCGTACTCTGTCTGTAGAAAAGCCTTCCACTGCTTGAGCGTCTCACGCAGCTTATTCTGATGAATGCCGATCGCATGCTGTGCCCCAACTTCAGCCACACACTCGCCATCCTCCCAAACCTTTGCAGAGATCGCGTGGACCGGACTCTCCTTCGTATCGCGATAGAGAATCAGCTGAATCTTTGGCGGCGTGCGATAGCCGATAATCGGCAGCTGCAACACCCGTCTACTGCTGCTACCCGTCTGCTTCCGCCGCGAGTTCGCCGCCGCCTGCCGCTCCAGGTCATCGGCCCGGTTGCGATAGCGAGAGCGCTTCGATATGCAGGCTCTACCGACAAAGCAGCGCCGCTCCGAGGCCGCTTCGTGAGACCAGTTGAGCCCACAGTCTAGACAGGTAGGATTAGTTCGCTTAGGCACGGGCGCTGACCTGAAAGCCTGACTACAGCAGGATTACCCGACCACTATACCAATAATGGCCGCTAACATAACGTGACTTTAACGTGATTCTAAATCACAGCAGCGACTGTGACAGCCAATCTCACCCAAGACCGCCCAACCCCCCCAAACCTCGTGACCAGTTGCGGGCCCCAGCAGCTAGCTAGCTGGCTTTTACTATGGCTAGATCTCAATAAAGTTAGTGCTTTGCGAAGCCTTCTCAGTGACGAAGAAGGGTCAAGGGGCTATTTCTGGACTAATTGTCTTCGCGTCTCATCATGAGACGTTGTGACAGTCTGTTTTTGAAACTATTAAGACTGCTGGCAAGACTCAAAGCCGAGATAGTTCCTAATAGTTAGGCTGTTGCCGGGACTCTGTCTGACACTGCTTGAGGAATTTGTAGGACGGTCTGAGACATTCCCTGTGCGGCGACTTCGGCTAGCTCATGCCAGTCCTCTACTGTGAATAGCTGCGCGAGCATAGAGGAGGTTTGAGATCGCACAGCCTGTTCTTCTACGGGTAGGCGTTGATCATTCTCATCGATTAGGGCGGTAATCCAATCTTCCTGTTCTTCCGTCAATTGCTTTAGGTGCCGGTAGAGCGTTTGCCGTGCTGCTGTATACACTGGTTCAAAGCTTTGTCCCAGTCCCCAGCTTGTAATCCACTGCTTCAGCTCTGGCAATAGAATGCCTAGCAACTTCGCTTGAAATCTCAGCGAGCGATTCTGTTCTGGAGTAAGTGATTTGAGATAGTTGACGTAGGGCCGCATCATGACGCCAGCTTCAATCCAGCCATCGTCTTCAGCTGCTTCTGCCAACCAAGCCTGGTCAAATGTGAGATCCATGAGGTTCCCAGTTTTCTGAAGTTGGTCAGCTAGCCTTTGTTCATCCATCGGCTCACGTCCTGTGTGCTCGTAGGTCATGCTGAGATTGCATTGTACTCAAAGTATACCAAGTCGTCTTTTTCTGGATCGGGGCCATGCTCTAGCATCTTCTGTCGCTGGTAGAACCCCTCGGCCCCTGGCAATGAATGAAGTCCGACTCTGCCACCATAGCCGAGGTCTATACTGCGCTGACGGGCAAAGAGTAATAGTAAGGTGCCGACGCGCTTCAGCCACGGTGGTTGCTCTATATCGCTGCGATTCCAAGGGGCAGTGGCGATCGCTTCAACGTAGACTAGCGGCCATCGCTGAGACCAATGCGAGCGATGCCATTGGGTCTCTATGAACAAGAGTCCTTGCGGAAACCCATCAACATCAAGGACGTAGGCTTCGTATCGCTCTTCTTGTTGAGACTGTCGCAATTTGTAGTCCCATATCCAGCCAGCGTCTGGCTGCTCAGTGGCCATCAACATCGGCTTCCAAACAGTGTTGACCTGGTCATAGTGGTGCTGTTCCATCGGGACGATTTGTCCTGTAATCGTCTGACCACCTGAGGTAAGAAGCTGAACCGGTTGAGACATTCAGGTAAGAACCAGAGCAACATATCAACGATATGACATTACCCTCACCTTCTCCTGTGTTCGGATAGAAGACTGGCTTAGTGTGATCGCCTAATGGTGTGACCGCAGGTTTAGTGAGCTTTTGAGTCAAGGCCAGATACTTGGAATTGCTTGGGCTTTGATAGGCGTGATCGCCTTCAAGAATAATCCGCTGTGGCCTTTCCAATCTGGAACCGTCGAAGCGCAGAGTATGCAGCTCAAAGGACTATTTGACTGCGGCTTGAGTGAGAGCAGCTAATGGTTGAGCCATACAGTAAAAAGCCTAGAGTGAGCCGTACCCGTTGATCAGAGTATCTGGCAACCTCTAGGCTTGTGTGTCGTGAAGAGAAAAGGATGCCCCAGCCAATGAAGCATGGAACCCTCACAAGAGTATAGAGAAGACATCCAACCCTAACAAGCAGAAGCACTGAGCCAAGAGAGGACGGTTCAGTGCTTTTTGCTAACGGCCACGGCTCCCGGCAGTTGTCTGGCCGAGAGCAATAGCTAGAGACTTATCGAAGTGTGCTCTTAGTGCGAGCATCGAGGCTGGCGAGCCGGGCTGCTTGAACGTTGTCTACAGCTTTAGTTTGACTGTTGAGAAAGTCCAAGCGAGTTTCCTGGATGTTACCAACCGCCTTGGTTTGATTGTTCAAGAACTCAAGACGTGTTGCTTGAACATTCTCGACTGCCTTAGTTTGGTTCTCTAAGAACTCAAGTCGAGCGTCCTGGATGTTCTCAATCGCTTTGGTTTGGCTATCGAGGTGCGCCAAGCGAACCTTTTGAACATCGTCAACGGCTTTAGTTTGGCTATCTAGAAATTCAAGGCGCGTTGCTTGAACATTCTCAACAGCTTTAGTCTGATTTTCGAGAAACTCAAGGCGAGTGGCCTGAATATTCTCAACAGCTTTAGTCTGCGTATCGAGGAACTCTAAGCGACGTTGCTGAATAGAGGAAGAAGGGAAGGTCTCAGCGGCGTTAGGCGACGGGTGCGAAAGTCAGCGTAGTCGCAGCGAGAGCGAGAGCGGAAAAGAGGATGTTTTTCATGAGTTGGCTCCTTGGGAAATCAATGTGTTTGCTTCATTGATTTAAGATTGCCACGGTTTCAAAGGCGTCAGCTGAGGGTGAATTAAGGGGTAACTGAGCGTAGGTGAAAAGGATGGGATGAAAGCACCCAGTCAATTCTCAGAGTCCTCTCATGAATGGGCTATACCGCCTACAGTGCGGCGCTCTCAATATGATTCTTAGCGCTTATGATGTTGTAATCGCGCCTCTATCTGATGGATGGGCGCTAAGTTTTCCTCAGTCAAACGGCGAGAAGCGACGCAGACAATGAACTACCAAGTCGAAATTTGGCAGCGGCAGGACTGGCGAAAAGGTACTCGGCGTTATTCTTGCGAGCTGCGCCAAAATCTATTCGGTCAATGGGTTGTCTTACGTCGTTGGGGCCGAGAGAGTGCTGCGAAAGGCCAGAGCCTTGAGCATTCCTGTGAAACATATGCCGAAGGGCTTCAGATATTGAGCGCGATTGAGAAACGCCGATCACAGCGTGGCTATACTAACTGCTAGCCGATGCTCCAACAGGGGATGACCAGTTCGTCCACTCGCTGTGCCGCCAATCATCCAAGATGCATAGGTGCCTCTTTTATACATAGAGCGTCTCGTCGTTTTCCAACGCTCCATGTATAAAAGGGGCTGGATGACAATAGAAACCCGGCCAATACCAAAACCTAAAAACGTCAGACTCACCCTGTAGCTAAAAAGCTTGCAAACATAGCAAACTAAAACTAGTATTAGCCTCAAATAAAAGTCTGCAATATTGCAGACTTTTTAGAAGTCTTACTTGTAGGTCTAGTTTATGAGGCGATTTCAGGTAGCGATCGCATCTAGTAAGGGTGGGGTGGGTAAGAGCGCAGTCTCCATTCACGTTTGTTATGCGCTTTCTCAGAAAGGTTTCAAGGTTGTCTTAGCGGATGCCGATAGCAATCAGAGTTCGACTTATTGGGCGGAGCGAGCGGAGAAGAATGGGCACGACTTAGGATTCACTGTGATAGATGGCATCAATGGTGATGTCCCTAGTGACTGTGAGATTTTGTGGATCGATACTCAGGGAAATCCTGACTTAGAAGAACTGGGCAGCTTGTCTCGCAATATGGATTTGGTTATTCTGCCTTGCGGAGTTGATGCGGGCGAGGTGACAGCCACATTTCTTTCTATTCGGAAGGCAGAATTACAAAGTGACGATTATAAGATTCTGTTGACTCGCGTGCCGCCGAAACCTAGTAGAAGGGGCAAGATGCTTCATGAGCAGTTCCAAGAAGCTGGGTTGCCAGTGTTCAATTCGTCTGTGCAGTACCGAATTTGCCACGTTGATGCTAACGAAAGTGGATTAACTTTGGGTCAGATGAAAGGTAGAGCGGCCACTGCTGGAGCAAAAGAGTATGCAAGATTAGCAGACGAAATTTTGAAGGCTGTGGAGAAGGGCGATGAATCTAGATAACTTGATAGCGCAAACGAAAAGAGAAACGCCAAAGAGTATTACCAGGACAAATCAGAGCCTTGAATTGGAAGAAATCAGAGGTTCTTTACCTTTCGACGATATAAAAGACAGAGCGAACCCAGATTCTCGCCCAATTGACTATGGTCATGTCGCTGAGCTAGCAGATTCGATTATGGCAATAGGGTTGATTAGTCCTATCGCTGTAGACAAGAACGGCTGCTTGCTAGCTGGTAGCCACCGTCGAGCGGCACTGGCCATGATCAAATCCTCAAATACAAAAGCATGGAGTCAGCACTTTCCAAACAGCAGAGTTGATGTCAAAGTTTTTGACTTCGATTCTGCTATCGAGCCATCTAGAGCGTTAGACATAGAAGTAGAAGAAAATCAGCAGCGCAAAGATTACACCCCCAAAGAAGTTCGAGGCTTAGCAGAGCGACTTCAGAAAGCTGGCTACAAAGACTATCCAGGAAGACCCCCCAAGGGTGTAAAAACGCTGACTAAAGCTTTAACGGAACTGACTGGTAAGTCGACTCGTACCGTTAAAGGTCATTTGGCAGAAGAGACGAATGCTAAACGAATCGCTGCAACCCAACTAGAGACTCTAGTCAAGAGAGCTATCAAAGCGGCGGAAAAGGTAGGAGAGCATTCAGACTTTTCAGAAAAGGACCGCAAGCATTTGAAATCTGCGATCGCCGAATTTGAAAAGATCAGTTTTTAGAAAAGTCTGCAATATTGCAAGCTTTTAAGAAAGTCTGCAATATTGCAGACTTTTGACGATTGACGACATGTAGCTACTGAGCCAGTACAAATATGCCTTTCTACGCGATTCGGCTACGGCGTCGAATTCTGAAGGAATCACTTAGGAAAATTAGATGAGTACGAGTAGTTCTATTGAAGCAGGCAATCTGATCACTGTTGTCTACGAAGATCGAGAGTTCAGAGCAATTGTGATCGATCCGAATGGGTTGGGTCAGGGTGAACCTTCCATTGGATTTGGTTTTCGTATGGCTCAGAAGCACATAGGTATCCCTCAGCCAACGCTTACTAGTAGGGTGATTAATCTTGATGGGGTAGAGTACTTCAAAGCACCGTCTGGCAACCGTTATAGGGTGATTAATCTTTTGGGTGACGATAACAATAGCTATAAGGTTATTGAAGCGTCAGATTGGTTCGATCTATCAATGGATATCCTTCTAAATCCTGGTCAAACGCGCAAGCCTACCCGTGAGCGCATTGGAGCATTTTTACGCTGGTTTGCGATCAAAGGTTTCTATGCAGAATCGTTCGTAGCTCTCAAGGGCGTCTATACAGCTAAGAGCAGCCGCGCAACGACACGATGGCTAGTCACGCGAGAAAGTGGCAAACCAGCTCGTAGAACATATACGGACCTACTCAGCGACCTGAATGTACATCAGTCTGCTTATGGCAAGTACACCAACACTATCTATAAGGGGCTCTTTGGTGTCCCTGCTGCTGAGATGAGGGAGAACTGGGCGTTGGTGGCTGGTTCAGCCAAGATTGCTCGAAACTATATCAACGAACAAATAGGGTTAGAAGCTGTGAAATTCTGCGAGGACATGGTTGTGAGATTTTATTCTGATGACCTCGACGATGCTCACGCTGAAGCTATTCGGTTGACTGTGAAGAAGTATAAGCTACACCCACAACTGAGAAGACAGGTGTAGTCGCCCTCAGAGAGGGTTGCAGATAACCTAGAAGTCTGTCGAGAAGCATGGAGGAAGTGTCATGGCAGCTTATGAAGACGACAGACTTGCAGTATCCGCTCGCTACCTCGCTTCAATCCGAGAGCTAGAGCTAACCCTAGATGATGACTCGCGTCATCTAATACCCGTTGACCGACTAGAGATGGTCGAGAGCACCGCTGATGCCTACGTCCCCATAGCAAAGCCGACTGACGAGCAACTAAGCGACGTTCTGGGGCGGTGGCTCTGCTGTCTACTGGGAGCCTATAGAGCAAGTGTTTAGAGTGAATGAACTCATCGCTGGTGTCTATGGTCGTCCTGCATGGATGGAGAGCTTGTCAGTCTTAGTCCGATGACAGAGTGTGATCGCACTCTCAGCCACCCATCGCGCCCACTGAATATCTAACGACAGCTGCTTTGGGTTATGCAAACAATCCCTAGATAGTTTAGATATTTCTACAGCATTTTATATTGCTGAGTAGCAAGATCTAGCTCTGCTTCTAGCTGATGTACGCTCGGAAGATCAGGGCTGAAGTTTGGTGGTAGCTTCTTTTCCCTTTTGTAGGTTGAGACGCCAATAGTGGTTTTGAGTGTGCCCAGTGAGTATTCTGCTACAGTCTTATTCTTTGACTGACACAGTATTATGCCAACTGTGGGCTCATCAATCTCACTAGCCATCTTGTCGTCTACGACATTGATGAGAAAGTTCATTTTGCCCACGAACTCCGGCTCGAAGTCACCTGTTTCGATGGCAATCACGATATATCGTCGTAGCCTTGTGTGATAGAAAAGTAGATCTGCAAAGAATTCTCCTTGACCGACGTCTAGTCGATGTTTATTTCCCAGGAGTGCGAACCCACATCTCAAGTTGAGCAAAAAACTACGGATGTGGTTGACTAGAGCCTGCTTGAGATTTGCCGCTTTGATAGCTTCCTTTAGTCTCATCAGGTCAGAACCATGCTTGTTCTCTAGAAGCTGACGGCTCATGTCAGAACCATCAGGCGGTAAGGTTCCCTCAAAGCTAATTTCAGTATTCTCTTGACGACTGAATCGGTTGTATTCAATTTGCATCTCTAAGATGTTGTGACTCCATCCGTATTCCGTAGCCTTCCGGGCGTACCAGAGTCGCTGCGCTTGCGAGTCCAGTTTTCTCAAGAGCGATTTGTTGTGCTCCCAAGGAATGTGAATGAAAGCTTTCTGCATGAGCTGTTCGTCTGGATAAGCTTCTGCTAGCTCCCTCATATAGCGAAGATTCTGAGGCGAAAAAATATTCGTACTAGGAAATATATGCTTTAGATGTTGAGCTAACCTGCTGACTACCTCATTACGTGGGCCTTCTTGCTCACGTTCTAAGGTCGACTTGCCGATCTGCCAGTAAAGCATGATCAGTTCTTGGTTGACAGCTAACGCTGCTTCCATTCGAGCGTTTTGGATACGCTTGGTCATGCCAGATAGTAATGCGTTGTAAGTCTCGGAATGAGTGTGAGAAGTCTGATCAGGCATAAGATTTGACCGATGAGAGTAAGCTCTTTAAATCTGATTGCGATCCAGTACTCGCCAAAGAAGACGGTGTGAGAGGAAGTTGACTAGGCATGAGTTCTCTGAGACTACTTTGTTTGGTAGGGATAGCAGGAAACGCTCAGCGCCTGATACGCCAGACCTCTGCAAGGTCATCAACCAGTTGTGATACAGCATCTTTGGCGAGCATGATAGTGACCTTTTGGTTCTCGAACATCGTTAGCTCTACACGCCTGATTCCTTTGTCGGCCATCTTGTATGCGATCGCACGTAGGTCATCATCAATACTGGTTGTATCATCTGGCTTCCGTAGCTGAGACATGGAACACCTTGATGCGACATCTTAAGTCAATATATAGCGAAATAGTACTTTTGAACTATATAGATCGTTCCACACCATCTATCAGCTGCTGCCGCACTTTATTTAGGATGATGGAGACTGCGGGCACAGCTTAAACTTTCGCACTGTGAGGCGAATTGCCTCGGCATGGGCCTCCTCTAAGTCGTCAGAATAAAGCATGGTTACTAGGCGCTCACAGAATTTCACTGCCTCTAGACCCTCCTCCTCACTGATATAGTTTCGAGCAATTTTGGGGTCGCCAGCCATCAGCTGCCATTTCTGCTTCATCTCAGCGGCCTTTAGCCCAAATAGACCCAAATAGACCTCATTTGTTCGGATAGCGTATTCAACCTCGGGAACTCTAGCCTCACTCAAAGTATCTGTGTAGTCATTTCTTGTGTACTTGCCAGACTCGCGCTTTTGCAGCCATCGATTGAGGGCTCTATCATCTTTTGCTGTGGCTACGCCTTTCGCTGCAATATTGACGCTGAAGTAGAATCCTTTGACCGCGAACCACTTGAGAAAATCAGCTATCTTCTGTTTGGTTGGCTTGCGAGTCTTGCCAGGATTGATCAAAACATCGGTTGCTAAGTCGAACCAGTCGCTAGCCTCAATGACACTGTATTTGTTGCCATCAGAACCGTCGATTCCGATGACCCTGAAAAGCTTGCCAGACGGGTTCTTCAGTGCCTCTCCGTTGTCGATTCCGATGACCCTATCTGAGAGGGTTGGTTGAGGAATACCAATATACTTAGCAGCCATCATAAAACCAAATCCGTAAGAAGCCTGACCTGGTCCGAGACCATCGGGGTCGATGACGATTACCTCAAATTCTTTATTTGCGTAGACGACTTCGATGCGGTCGCCTATCTTGAGTTTTGAATCACTGCTCACGATGTAAATACCTCTCTACTCTCTTCCACGTTCTGGAACCACCCCTTCTACTCTGAGCCAGAGATTTTCAGCACCCTAAAACGCTTTTATATGTTGGGTTTAAGGCAGTTAGCCCTTTAGTTTCCGATGACCCCTACAAATACGGTTACGGAATGCCGATGTACTTAGCTGTCATCATAAAACCGACCCCGTAACCGTTCTATAGCTACATTTTTCCGACCAGTCTACACAGCTGCCCCCATGCCCTAGCTGGTACCTCCTCCCGCTTCACCGTCCACAGCCCTGGACCACTGAACGGACAAGCCTTCCCAAGCACCTGAAGCAACTGCGCCGCCGTCGCCTGAATAACGCCCTCAGCACCCTGAGCAGACTCCTCATCTGAGATCGCCACCAAGCAATCTCCCGGTAGCATCAACGACTGCCCCTCAACGCAATGCTCAAGCCGATAGAGAAGCCTGCCATCCGCAGCCGTTACCTTCCCCGTCACCCGCGTCTGCACCCCGTCTACGTCGCTTCCAGAGTGCTGGACTCTGACAACTGCTCCCATTGCTAGCTCAGCTTCTGGTGCTTCAACTTTCTGCTCGATCCCTTGCTCAGGGGGGGTGCGTGACGCACTCAAATTCTTGCTATTTATAGCAGTCATGCACCTAGCTGTTACTAACTCTGTTAGACGTTTTTTAGGCTCTTCTCCAGTTCCAGAATCAGAAGACATGGCCAGCTCTTCCGAGGAAGAATTTTTATTCTCTTCACTAGCCTTAGAGAGACCTAGTTTACGAGCACTCTTGACCTTCGCCAGAATCAACGCCCGATGCTTCTGAAATAACCCCCAGCTAAAGCCCACGCCAAACAGCTTCTTTGATATCTTAGAGAGTGACTGCCAGAGCTTCTTAATTCCGAACTTACCGACGACAACTAGCTTATTTAGAGCAATCTTCAGCCGCTCCAACGCCTCAGCCGCGACCGTGGCGTTGTGGTCAAAGCTAGACTTCGCTGCGTACTGCCGAGCGCTCTTGAAGTGACTCTTCGCCCAGCGATAGGCCCAGTTCCTGCGCGTCAAGTCATGCTTCGACTCGTTACTAGCAAACTGCTCAAACCCCGGTAGCTGTGGTGCGACTTCGACTATCCAGTTCCCGAGTGCTGGAATAGTCTTTAGTCCCAGATAGCGATCGCCAAAGTTGGCGAGTTCCTTCATCACCTCGTTAGATTCGCCTATACCTAGAATCAGAGAAATTTTGGCCTTTAAGCCTAAAACCCTTCTATAGCAACACTTTTGAGGCTAAGCATTTACACTCATGATTGACTGCTACAAGCAGAGCAGACGCCTGAAAGTATCGAGAACTCGTTCAATACGGAGCACCCAACGTCCTTAAAGGCCAAAATTTCTCCATGTCTAAACAAAGGCGAACTACTGTCAACAAAACTCTGTACTCAAATACAGAAGCATAAGGTCTACGATGTACATCAAACCGGAAGATTGGCTACCAGTTGGAGTAGGAAGTGGGCGCATCTGAAGGTTCGGGGAACCGTTAAATCGAATCTGCGAAAATAGAAGGGAACAAGAAAAAGGCTGCCCGTTATCGGGTCAGCCCCATTCAAAAATCACTTCTATGCTAGCGTCCCTCTCTA
>NZ_JADEXO010000239.1 GCF_015207105.1 cf. Phormidesmis sp. LEGE 11477 | reverse complement strand
GCTGAGAGCAATACAGCCCCGGGCGCTGGGTTTCGCGGCCAGAAACTCATCGATCGCCTCGCACCTGAAAAGCGAGGCGATCTGCTTGGTTTCTCTGCAGAGCAGCATTATTTGCGCGTCTACACACAGCGGGCCGACGACCTCATCTTGATGAGGTTTGCCGACGCATTGGACCTCGTTTCCGAGGTTGAGGGCATGCAGCTTCATCGATCGCACTGGGCGGCGAAAGCAGGTACCGAGCAGCTACTCGACGATCAGGATGGAGTTCGCGTGAAGCTCATCAATGGCGTTGAGCTCCCCATTAGCCGACCGAATGTCGGTGGCGCAAAAATTGTATTCGGGGACTAGGTCATGGTCTGCAGGTAGCAGCAAGAACCACTCCTTTGATTAAATGAATTTAACCATGACTTGTCTGGCGTCGCATAAGGGAAATTATGCGCTAAATACGGCCTGGCGCTGTCAGGCCTAAACGAACCTGTCACTAATTGTCAGAATACAAAACCGCAACGGCCGAACTATCGCGTGTAGAACAATCCCAACTCGCCCTCCCTCAATGCCGTTGCAACCGCGATATGATAGCCGTCAGGCGGGTGGTGTCAGACGAAAGCGAACTGGTCTCAGTTTCCACGGCAACGGGTGATTTAGGCGGCGAGCTGCCGCCATTCGGCCAGCGCGTTTTGCCGGTTCTCCTTGAACCGGTCGCGTTGATTGAGATGACGTTCGAGATTGAAGTGGTTGTGGACTGAGGAATGGACGGAGGCAAAGAGTTGTAAACTTCGCATTCGTCGAAATCGGAGCATGGCTCGCTCTCGTCTTCGGAACGGTAAGTGGCTGTTCTCGGCTCTGTTGTTGAGCCACCTCCCCACGTCCTGTTTGTCCTCGTTTCCGATGACCTTCATGGCGGCTCGATACGAGCGGAGTCTGTCTGTGACGATGACTTCAGGATTACTATACCGCTTCATCGCTTTGCGCAAAAACTTCAATGCTGCATGGCGATCTCGGCGCTTGGTGACATAGGCTTCGAGCACTTCACCTTCATGATCGACGGCGCGCCAGAGATAGTGCGTGACGCCATTTATCTTCACGAACACCTCATCCAGATGCCATTGCCACTGGTCCCAGGCGCGAAGCTTATCAGCTCGTTTTCTTCGAATCTCGGCGGCGAACATCGGGCCGAACCGGTTCCACCAGAACCGCACACTCTCATGGCTCAGATCAATCCCGCGTTCGTGCAGCAGATCCTCGACGTTTCGAAGCGACAACGGGAATCGGACATACATCATCACCGCGAGACGGATGACCTCAGGTGATGTCTTGAAATAGCGAAATGGGTTTTTCATCCCGGCATTTCACCGGAAAACCGATAATGGAGCGTTTAATCTGACAGGACCCCCAATGGCCTAATAGAGGTCGTTCTCCGATTGCGGCTCTGTAACGTCGGCCAACGCAATCAATGTCGTGGATCGGGCAACATTGCCGTGTTGATGGAATTTTTTTACGGCCCATTCATTGAATGTCTCTATCGAAGGCGCGTTGTAAACCGCAACGATATCTGTGCCACCCAGCACGATGTGGGCGGAGTGAAACCCTGGACCACTACGCAAAACTCGGCATGTCTCGTCGACGGCTGATCTTGCGTCACTTGCCAGACCGGCAAACAAGATGATGCGCTTAAATTGTGTTGCATCTTCTTTTTGAATGATCGCTTTCGCGCCGAGAATAACGCCATTTTCCGTCAGCCGTTGAACACGCCGCAAAGTAGCACTCGGCGACAGGCAAGCAATTTTACTCAAGGCTTCATTGGACAACCAGGCATTCTCTTCAAGAGCATCCAAAATTTTCTGGTCGATTGCATCTTTTAATCTCGGCTTAGATACAGTGTCTCGCATTTCTGAATCCAATACTCCGGCAGTTATCGCGTTTGTTTTACCTGCTTGCCCGCAATCCAATTTGACACAAACCCGGACACGATCAATCCGCTGGAATTTTCTTGATGGCGCTCAGTAATCCTGCGGCGATATTAATTGCGCCAGCCTTTAAAAAAAGGGCGAGCCCGAAGGCCCGCCCAATATACGCATAACACTGTACTCGGAGGGCGAAGCCTGCGACCGGAACCGAGAACTCAACCAAAGCCCCGATCGCTCGCTTCTAAGTGCTGCGTATTACCTTTTGTCGATCTGCCTAGCGGCGGATCGTGACCCGGCCGTAGAAGTAACGGCCAGCCGTGTCATAGGTCTGGTTCAACGTGTTCATG
>NZ_JADEXO010000018.1 GCF_015207105.1 cf. Phormidesmis sp. LEGE 11477 | reverse complement strand
CGGTAGGGGATTAGGGAACTAGGGGATTGTGAGATCAGGGAAGTGTGCCCCCATTTCCCCATTCCCCATTTCCCTACATCAAGCCAGTCAGCCCCTAAATATTCCTAGAGAGAAGCTACGATGCTGCTCGCCATCAAGGGCTCAGTTGTCAAGATGCCTTCTGTCTGCGCCATGTACAGCATCAAATCCATCACTCGGTTGGAGTAGCCCCACTCGTTGTCATACCAAGAGAGGATCTTAAAGAACCGATCGTTGAGTTCCATACCGGCTTTGGCATCGAAAATGCTAGAGCGAGGATCGCCAGTAAAGTCAGATGAAACCAGAGGTTCTTCGGTATAGCCCAAAATGCCACGCAGTTCGTTTTGAGCCGCTGCCTTCATCCGTTCGCAGATCTCTGCGTAGCTAGTTGCCTGCTCGGTGCGGAAAGTCAGATCGACCACTGAGACATCTGGTGTAGGCACTCGAACGGCCATGCCAGTCAGCTTGCCAGTCAGCTCGGGCAGTACCAAAGTCACTGCTTTAGCTGCGCCTGTGGAGGCTGGGATCAGGTTCTGGCCTGCGCCACGGCCACTACGCAAGTCTTTGCTAGAAGGGCTATCTACGGTGTACTGCGTTGCCGTAGAGGCGTGAATAGTGGTCATCAAACCCTCTACTAGGCCAAAGTTGTCGTTGATGACTTTGGCAATCGGCGCTAGGCAGTTGGTGGTACAGCTAGCGTTGGAAACGATGCGATCGCTCGCTGGATCAAACGTTTCATGATTTACCCCAACGAGGAAAGTCTGCACTTCACCAGGGCTCTTTGTCGGTGCCGAAATCACAACGCGCTTGGCACCAGCAGTGAGGTGAGCATTCGCCGTGTCATGAGTCGTAAAACGGCCCGTGGCCTCAACGACATAGTCAGCGCCAAGATCGCCCCAGGGTAATTCGGCTGGGTTGCGAATAGAGGTGCAAGGAATGAAGTGACTGTTGACGACGATACCGCCATCGCGAGTCTCGACTTCGCCAGGAAATGTACCGTGCGTAGAATCGTACTTAAGCAGATAGGCTAGCGTTTCGGGATCAACCAAGTCATTAATCCCGACAAACTCAATGTTGCTGTTATTCACAGCCGCTCGAAAAACTAACCGGCCAATGCGTCCAAATCCGTTGATGCCAACTTTTAATACAGCCATAGGGTAATTAGTGTTATAGGTCGTCGTGAATATGAGGCGAATATTCGTGTGCTGCTAGATAGCTGCGCCCTGCGGGTGAACACAGCTACGCGTGCCTGCATGGTTTACATTTCACTAGAAAAAATCTGAAAACCTCGATATTCACACTTTTCCTTCAGAGTTGAGCCATAGATGGCATCCGTGATGTAACTGAACGTAGCGGAATATACAGATTTGGTAACAATTGGCAGGTGTATACAACCTCCTAACTATGCTGTAGTTTGTACGCCGCATGGTCGCGAATGCGTTGATTTGTCTTGATTTGCCTATGTTCTAGGAAGACTCAGTCGGCTAACAGACCGCTGTTTAAATGGCTAAAAGTCTCTACTACATTATGAAGTTAACCCCCTTTGCATTCATCGGAACTAGCCTATTGACCTGGGCGCTGACCATGACCTCAGCGATGGCCAATTGCAGCGATCGCCCCGCGAGTACAGAATGGTATGGCCCGGTTATGGCGGCGCACTTTCAGCAGATCAGCACTAATCCCCTCTACCCAGAGCCCGGCGTCTTTGATCGCATTGAAGGGAGCGATATTTACCTGACTGACCGCTTTGATGCGCTAAGGGGCGATCGCAAGCGTTACGTTATCGGTAGCCTATTGCGTCCAGACTTCTCTGACTATTTGACTAGCGAAGAACTCGAAGCCAAGTACCAGGGCCCTGGCAGCGAAGGGATCGGCACCTGGCCCTACGATATTGTTGCCAGCGACGGTCGCAATGTGCTGGAGGTGTACGACGGCTGCACCACATTCACGCTACTTACTGAGCGAGACAGGTTCAATCTTTATTTCAGTCGCTATTATGAAAGTAATCGAGATACGTCTCAAGGCGAAATGCGTAACGCTGGCCAACCTAGCTGGCGACAGGTCAATTTTTCGATCACTGCTGAAGCCGAAAAAGCGGTTCGACTAGGCTTTTGGAATTCTGTTGGCTACGACAGTCAGGGTTGGTGGATTGCCTGGGTGCCAGAGCAGGGCCATTTTGAAGTGATTGTGCCCAGAAACTTCGACTACGAGAAGCTCCAGCGTTACTGGCTAGTGGCCGATCAGCGCTATCGCTATGTTGTGGTACGAGAAGATGGTACACAACTCGGAATAAAGGAGCTTTAGTCAGCTCGATAATACAATATAGCCGAGGCATCCAGCGTAGCAATCCAAGCTTTATGCTCTGACATGGTGATAGAGCTCCACTTAAATACTTGAGGTAGATCTATGTGCCTTTTTTACAAATTAGGTAGCGATTTGTCCGCTTTCGTAGATGTTCAAGCTATATTATGATGCCTTGTGTGTTACCTAAAGATTGGGTAATTGTTGAAGACACACGGTAAAAGAATCAAGATGGAAGCCTCCCCAGCCAAAGTTATTCAGTACTTCAATGGGGAAAAACAGAACCTCATCCCTCTTTTTCAGCGGCCATACACATGGACGCAAACAAACTGGCAAACACTCTGGGACGATCTGCTTGTGCAGTACGACATGGGTGATAGTGGCACCCATTTCATGGGTGCAATCGTGTCAGTGCCTGCTCGTAGTACCCCTGTGGGTGTAAGTAAATATCTCATTATTGATGGGCAGCAGCGACTTACGACTATCTCAATACTGCTTTGTACCTTACGTGATGTCCTAGATAATAATTCCGCCTCACGAATACAAGAAGTTTACCTGACCAATCGATTTCGTGAGCCAGAGGACACTCTGAAATTCGTTCCAACACAAGTAGATCGAGACGCTTATCGATTGATTGCTTTAGACCGAGAAGTTCCGCCTAAAGACAAGAATGTTCAAATATCCTCTGCATATCACTTCTTCAAGAAAAAACTGATCAACAGTATTGACCTAAATGGTGATTCCGTGGAACCAGCCAAAGTTCTGACGGTCTTGGAACAATGCCTTCAAGTAGTGATGATCAATCTGAGTGATGATGATGATCCATATCTAATATTTGAGAGTTTGAACTTTAAAGGAGAGCCACTTACTCAAGCCGATCTGGTAAGAAACTACTTACTGATGCGCTTTCAGCACTCAATTTCTGCTGGTGGTGAACAAGAACGGGTTTATCTGAAGTATTGGGTACCAATGGAAGAGACCTTGAAGTCAAACCTGACTGAATTTCTGCGACATTACACGATGAAGGACGGAGATAATATAAAAAAGGGTGGCATCTATGCAGCTATAAAGACAAAGCTGAAAGATATGGATTCTGCGGAAACAGTTGAGCTGGAAGTTCAATCTATGCGGAGATTCGGAGGTTTTTACGAAAAGATCCTTTTCTCTGAGAAAGAAGAATAACCTAATATTCGAGAAAGCCTAAAAAACATCAGAGACATCAAAGTAACCACTTCCTACCCACTCTTACTGCGACTGTTTGATGCTCGTTCAAAGGAAAAGATGGCAGACGAAGAATTCGGTGAATCTCTTAAGCTGGTAGAATCTTTCGTTGTAAGAAGGTCTGTTTGCGGAATACCCACAAATCCACTTAACAAGCTATTCATTCAACTAGCTAGGAACTTGCCAGATAAAGATTGCTTCTCGTGGTTACAGCATTCTTTATCTGCTTTAAGTGGTTCTAGCCGATTTCCTAAAAATGCCGAATTTTCGTCCGCTTTTGTGAAAGGACCACAATACGATGGAAGGGCCACCACTCGTTTCATCCTTTGTCGCATTGAGAAATTCTTTGGCCATAAAGAAATTGTAGATCTCTCGACAGCGACAATAGAGCACGTCATGCCACAGACGTTGAGTCAGGAATGGATAAAGGAATTAGGTTCAGAGGCCGAAGACATCCACACTAGATTAGTCCATACTTTTGGGAACTTGACACTTACTGCATACAATTCAGAACTTGGAAACCTCCCATTTTCAGAAAAGAAAACCAAACTAGAAAATACCCATATAGAGTTAAGTCGTAGTATTCTGCAAAAAGAAAAATGGAGTGCAGCAGAGATTGAAGAACGCGCAGAGAGCTTACTTCATATAGCTAATAGAATATGGATGTCTCCATCGGAGTAGTCAAATTGAAAAGCATTGTGTAGCCTAAGCGTGCTTTGCTTCTATGAATGCGATGTCGCGTGCCCATGATACGTTTTTATTGTCGAAGTGCGAGCTAAAGTAGTTTCGAAGATGCACAAGGTCAGAAGAGGAAACCCCTTGGGCGGTGAGGCGATTGCAATACTTTCCTCCTTCTCCTAACCATCTTTTCAGAAGTGCCGAAGTAATCAGCACCTCAGTCTTGAAATTGCTAACTTCTATCTCACAGTTAAAATTAGACTGTTCAAAGTAGCACTGCAAGTCAGTCACATTCCAGTTCACCATTGGATCATCAGGATTGTTGAACAAATAAGATTCGGCACTGAGAAGCTGAGCATACAGTGCAGGCTCTAGTTCTGATTTGATCAATAAATCCGATAATCTTTGAGCGCGAGAAGGAATGGATTCAACGAGAACAATTATTCCATTCGGACACAATAACTGGGAAAATTGTTTAATCGCAGCGTGTTTATCACCTATTGCTATCAATGCATTT
This sequence comes from cf. Phormidesmis sp. LEGE 11477, assembly GCF_015207105.1. Lineage (GTDB taxonomy): Bacteria > Cyanobacteriota > Cyanobacteriia > Phormidesmidales > Phormidesmidaceae > Phormidesmis. The sequence continues at coordinate 63,474 of NZ_JADEXO010000018.1, read as the reverse complement.
CTTCCAACAATGCCATCAAAGATGATTTCAGCAGATTGCTCTTTCTTGATCGCTTCTAGCCAGTCAAAATTTTGCAGTTGAATCACTCTTGGTCTAGAAAGTTCTCCTAACATTTCAGATTGTTCGGTCAGGGCGCTATATGCTTTAGCTGTATGCACACAACTATAGACACCGCCTTCTGGGACTTGGCGAACAGCTTCCCAAGTGAGCAGACCGGTGCTGGCGTTGAGATCTAGGAGGACATGGTGGCGTTGAGGATTGAGCCGGGTAAAAATGCGATCGCGCACTTCTCCTAACTGCTCACCTAAAACGCCCGTTGCCCGCTGTAGCCATCTATCTTGCTGCTGATCTAACGGCCCATAAGTCAGCGCTTCTGGCATCGAGCGTTCATTATTTTGTTCAACCAGCGCCGCTAGCTGGGCCTCTCTCCTTCTGGCCACCTGCGTTTGAATCTGCGCCTCGTAGCCCTGGTCAGACGGCTGATAAAACACCTGCCCCTGTAAGCTACCTGGCAAATACTGCTGCGCTACCCAATGATCGCGGTAGGCATGTGGATACAGATAGCCTGCGCCGTGACCAAACCCTTTTTTATCTCTGGTCGCATCTCGCATCGCATTGGGCACATCGCCTTCTCGCTCTGCTTCCACCGCTGCTAGCGCGTCAAAAAATGCCATCGCACTGTTGCTTTTTGGCGCTGTCGCTAGATACAGCGTCGCCTGCGCCAGCGGATAGCGCCCCTCTGGCATTCCCACCCGGTCGAACGCCGCCGCGCAGCCCGTCACCACTACTACCGCATTCGGATCGGCCATGCCCACATCCTCTCCAGCCAATATCACTAGCCGCCGAAAGATATAGCGCGGATCTTCTCCGGCATACACCATCCGCGCCAGCCAATACAGTGCCGCGTCTGGATCAGAGCCTCGTACACTTTTGATAAAAGCGCTGATGATATCGAAATGAGCATCGCCTTCTTTGTCATACAGCACTGCTCGCTGCTGAATCGAATCTTCGGCCACAGGCAGCGTAATCCGAATCGCCTTATCACTATCAGCAGATGTTGTCTCTACGGCTAGTTCCAAAGCGTTCAATACCGTTCGCGCATCACCGTTGGCCACATTTACCAAATGCTCTAGCGCGTCAGTATCGATCTGAATATTCTGTTCTCCATATCCTCTTTTAGGAGCATTCAATGCCTGTTGAACAATTGCCCTTAGATCGTCTGCGTTCAAAGGCTTGAGCTGAAACACGCGAGAACGGCTGACCAGTGCCTTATTGACTTCAAAGAAAGGATTTTCGGTCGTCGCTCCGATCAAAATCACCGTGCCATTCTCTACCCAGGGCAGCAGCGCATCCTGCTGCGCCTTGTTGAACCGATGCACTTCATCGACGAACAAAATCGTCCGTCGGCCAAACTGACCGCGATGGGTTTGAGCCTGTTCAATCGCTGCCCTGATGTCTTTGACACCGCCTAGCACAGCATTGATCGCGACGAACTGGGCCATTGTTGTGTTGGCAATCACTCTAGCCAGGGTGGTTTTGCCCGTGCCCGGCGGCCCGTAGAAAATAAGTGACGAAAGCTGATCGGCCTGAATGGCGCGGCGCAGCAGGCGACCGGGGCCGATGATGGCGTCTTGACCGACAAATTCGTCTAGCGATCGCGGCCTCATCCTCGCGGCCAAAGGTGCTTCTGATTCGCTCAGTTGCTGATGCCGATGCTCAAAGAGATCCATCAGAATGCCCTCATACCTCCCCAAAGATCAGACAGCCTCACATCTGGTTTGGGCATATTCGTAATGTCAGAAGAAAGCCGTTTGAAAGCAGATGAATGAAGTCATATCCGCCAGCAGCCCCTCTATCGATTCTACCGCTAGCAAGCCACCTCTTCTAGATCCCGGCGCGTTTTATCATGCCCTGTGGACTATGTCAGAGCACAGGATGTATGCGCTAGAAGTGATAGACGATGGTGCGGACTTTCGCTTCATCGCCTTCAATCGGGCCTGCGCTGCACAGAGTCCTGTCCCAGTTGAACAAATTAAAGGCCAGCGGCTCAGCGCAGCGTTTTCTTCTGATGTTTTTGGTCTCTACCAAAGACACTACAGCAACTGTGTCCGTACTCGTCAGGTAGCATCTTTTGAAGAAAAGCTAGCTATTGGCGAGCATACAACCTACTGGCAACTGACGGTGTATCCACTCCTTGCCCCCACCGGTAAAATTACTCAGCTAGTCGTCAGCTCTACCGATATCACCCAGAAGAAACAAGCTGCATTAGCGCTCACAGAATCACGCCAGCTTTTGCAACAGGTGATCAATACAGTTCCGGCTGCTATTTTTTGGAAAGACTGCGACAGTCGCTATCTAGGCTGCAACCAAACTTTTGCAAACATAGCTGGCAAGAATGATATTGAAGAGCTAGTGGGTAAGAATGACTATGACCTAGTTTGGAAAAAGGAAGAATCTGACTGGTTTATCGAGTGCGATCAGCGCATTATGAAAGCAGACCAGCCAGAGATTGACATTGTTGAACCTCAGCTTCAGGCCAATGGACGCCAAGCCTGGATCAAAACCAGCAAAATTCCTCTCCACGACGCCAGCGGCAAAGTGAATGGGCTTCTAGGTATTGTTGAAGATATCACCGATCGAAAAGAAGCAGAAGAGACCAAGAACAGACTGCTGGCTATCTTAGAGGCAACGCCAGATGTCATCAGCATCACTGATGCACAGGGAAATCATCACTACCTGAATCAAGCAGGGCAGCGCATATTTGCGGTTAATACGCCCCAGCAAATCGCATCGCTAAAACTAAGCGATCTGATGCCTTCAGACGTTGCTGATAGACTGATCACCATTGCTTTACCCCAGGCAGAGCGCCAGGGCATTTGGGCCGGAGAATCTACTATTCGAGACCATCGGGGCATTGATATCCCCGTCTCTCATGTGATTGTTTGTCATCAAGTCAAAAGCGGTGAGGTACAGCATTTTTCTTCGATTATGCGAGATATTAGCGATCGCAAAGCTAATGAAACCACTCTCAAAGCTCAATCAAAAGAACTAAGCCGCGCACTGCAACAGATTCAGCGGACCCAAGCCCAGATTATCCAGGCTGAAAAAATGTCTGGTCTAGGTCAGATGGTCGCTGGCGTCGCCCACGAGATCAACAATCCAGTTAACTTTATTCACGCCAATCTAAAACCGGCAACTAGCTATATTCAAGATCTATTAGAACTAATCGATCTCTATCATGAAACCTATCCAAACGCATCGCCTAGCATTAAAGAAACGCTAGGCACAATAGAGCTTGACTTTATTCGAGAAGATCTGCCTAAGCTGCTAGGGTCTATGTCCATGGGTACTCAGCGAATTCGAGAGATTGTTCTTTCTCTGCGTAACTTCTCACGGCTAGATGAATCTGAAGTCAAAACCGTTAATTTGCACGATGGAATCGACAGTACCCTAGTGATCTTGAACCATCGGTTCAAATCAGACAACGCGCATACCCAAATTCAAGTGGTCAAACAGTATGGAAACCTGCCTTTGGTTGACTGCTATCCTAGCCAGATCAATCAGGTCTTGATGAACATTTTAAGCAACGCCATTGACGCCTTAGAGAAAGTAGAAGATCCTACTATCACGCTGATCACAGAAGCTCAAGAAAACACTGTTAGCATTCGTATTCGAGACAACGGTTCAGGCATTCCCCTAGCAGTTCAATCCCAAATCCTCAATCCGTTTTTTACCACCAAAGAAGTCGGCAAAGGCACTGGCATGGGCATGCCAATCAGCTACCAGATTATCACTGAAAAGCACAACGGGCAGATGAACTTTACCTCAGAAGAAGGAAAAGGAACAGAATTTTGCCTTTCCCTTCCCATTCATCAGCCAGGTAATACGTGACTACTTCTTAGGCAAGCAAAGTCACGTTCGTCGGTCGCTAGAGCAGAGTCAAGCGTAATCTCCTGCTGCGTATAGGTCTCTTGCGCTTCACTCGTCCATAGCGCTTGGAGTCCTGCCCAGGTGTTGTCCAGCTTATGCGCCGCTACCCCCAGCACCCAGCACAGAAGTGGTGCCAAACGTGCCGACGCCTGTGGGCACTATCGCCATACCCAACGCAGTCTCACCTACACCGCCAAGCGCTTGCAAGCTACCCGCAACCCGATTCACCGTGCTTTCGTTCTCAGCTAACCATTCCGGTACATCCTCGGTGACAAACTCGACGGTCGTCCCTTTTGGATCTTCGGCAAACGCTACGACGCCCTCTCGAACAGCAGCGCCGATATCTATCGCACTATCCCAAGTATCAGTGGCGACTGCTGTTAGATCTTCGCGGGTGTCAGAAACAGCGTCTACTGTCGTGTCCCAGCTATCGGTAGCGTGATCGCCCCAACTTTCCCAGGCATCGCTCGTCACCTCAGTCAGAATCTCAAGTGTCATTCTAGGTATCGGACTATTGTGTAACTAGCGACTCTAGACGTGCTGTCAGCTAGGTCGTTACCCCTGTGCAAAGTTGCGTTTACAGCAAGCGATCGCATCACCCACATGGCCCAGTTTTCAATCGGCGTTAGCTCACCTGCATACGAGCCGCTGCTGCCAGTATAGATCGCCTTGCCCATCGCTTGTTGAGACAAGCGGCATCATCACAAGCCCGGTTTCAACAGGCGTTAGCGTATTCCCGGACTAACGGAAAGATCGACAGTCACACCGTCACACCACCGTAGATAGGCGTAATAGTCGACTATCTAAGAAGGGGAAGTTGCCAAGAGAACTTCTCGCGGTAATATATCTTGAGAATGATAACCGTTATCAAAACATAGTCTTTTTCTTTGAGTACACCTCCGACTCTTTTACTCCCTCATACACCTCATCAGACACCATGTTCACCAACGCTAACCTTCAGTCCCCCAACGAAGAAACCACCTTCACCTTCGACTGGACCGGCCAAATCGCAGGTGCCAGCATCGCCGGCAACTTCAGCTACGACCCCAGCCAAACCTACGAGGGCGGCATCGTCCGCGAAGAAAACCTCACCGAATTTGACGTTTCCTTCTTCGCCCCCGACGGCACTCTCCTACGCACCTACGAAGACAACCATCTTACCTTCGACCAGTTCAACTTCGCCTTCGACACCAACACCCAAGAAATCCTCCAAGACGGCTTCTTCTTCGGGCCAGAAGGTATCAACATCGGCGAAAAAACCTCCATCGGCGATGGCTTCAGCGGTTTCAACTTTTGGTCGCGCCCCGAACTAAACCCGTTCGGCGAAGTGCCTCCACCGCACGTCCACTTTGACGACTGGGCCAACGAATTCGACCTTCCCCTCGGCTATCGCGCCCACGAAGATGTCGCCTTCTTCACCCTTACCACCCAGGAACTGCTCGACACGGGCGGTGTCGGCGATGCCTACGCCGACCAGCTCACCAACCTAGATGAAGTCGGAGCACGCATTCAGGTCGAGCTAGCACTGAGGATAGGCACCAACGCCGCCGATACCCTCCTCGGCGACACTGCTGCCAATACCATCAATGCCCTCGGTGGCGACGACATCGTAGCAGGCAACCTTGGCGACGACATTATCACCGGTGGCAAGGGCGACGACATTCTGCGCGGCGACTTCAATAATCGCTCTCCTCAAGACAACATCATGGGCGGTAATGACATCATCTTTGGCGGTGAAGGGAGCGATCGCATCGGTGGCAAGTCCGGCAACGACATCCTCAGCGGCGACGACGGCGATGACTTCATCTGGGGCGACGACGGCGACGACAACATCAGGGGCGGCACCGGCAACGACACGCTCGTTGGCGACAACTTTTCTAACGGCAGCGGCAGCGATCTGTTTGTCTTTGGCAGTGGCGATGGAACAGATACCATTCTCGACTTTGAGGTCGGCATCGACCGGATCGGCCTCGTCGAAGGTGAATTGTTGCTTACTGACTTGACGCTGACGCAAGACGGAGCGAATACCCTGCTGGGCATGACGAGTAGTGGCGAAACTCTAGCGATTCTTAACGGCGTACAGGCGTCGGCGCTGACGGAAAGTAGCTTTGCGATAGTTGCCGATGTCTCAACCCCGGAAGAGACAATGGCTTTGATCTAAACGCTACAGCTTAGCCGCCGTCAGAAACTGTACGGCGGCTAAGTTTTTCTTACTCTACTAGCGCTATCTACTTAAATTTACCGCTTGGCCAGCTTTTTCTTACCAACCTTCCGCAGTCGAATCGACTCTGGCGTTACTTCGACCATTTCGTCAGGGCCGATGTACTCTAGCGCTCGCTCTAGGCCCATCTCCATCGGCGACTGTAGCTGAACGAGTTCATCGCCGGATGCCGCCCGGTGGTTGGTGAGCTGCTTGGCCTTACAGATGTTGAGTTCTAAGTCTTGAGGACGGTTGTTCTCACCGACAACCATGCCCTTGTAGACCTTGGTACCCGGCTCAATAAAGAATGTGCCTCGATCTTCTGCGTTCTTCAGCGCGTAGAAAGTGGCCACGCCTTCTTCAAACGAGATCAGCACGCCATTGCGACGAGTCTCAATATCACCCGACATCGGACGGTATTCTAAAAAGCTGTGGTTCATGATGCCCGCGCCCCGAGTCACACGCATGAATTCGCCCCGAAAGCCAATCAGTCCCCGAGCTGGCACGACAAACTCTAGCTGAGCCCGCCCGTCGCCTGACACCATCATGTCCTGTAGTTCAGCTTTACGCTGGCCCAAGCGCTCCATGCAGCCGCCTACGGCTTCTTCGGGCACGTCTAGGACTAGTTGCTCGTAAGGCTCACACGGAGATCCGTTCACTTCGCGATAGATTACCTGCGGCTGTGAAACTTGGAACTCGTAGCCTTCACGGCGCATGGTCTCAATCAAGATACCAAGGTGCAGTTCACCTCGACCCGAGACGGCAAAGCGATCGGGAGAATCGGTGGGTTCTACGCGCAGGGCCACGTTGGTTTCTAGTTCGCGAAAGAGGCGATCGCGCAACTGACGAGAGGTCACAAAATCACCCTCTTGTCCCGCAAACGGCGAGTCGTTCACTGCAAAGGTCATCTGCAAAGTGGGCTCGTCTACCTTGATTAGCGGCAGCGCCTGTGGATCGCTAGCGCAGGTGATCGTTTCACCGATGTTGGCATCCGCAAAGCCTGCGACAGCGACTAGGTTACCGGCAGTCGCTTCTGGAATCTCCACTCGCGATAGACCTTGAAAGCCCATCAGCTTCGAGATTTTACTTTTGACGATTTTGCCATCTTCTTTGACCAGGGCACACTGCTCACCCTGACGAATGGTGCCGTTGTGAACCTTACCAATTACAATCCGGCCCAGGTAGTCAGAATAGTCGAGCGTGGTCACCTGAAGCTGCAGCGGCTTTTCAGGATCGCCTACTGGGGGAGAGACGTGATGAATAATCGACTCGAACAAAGGCTTCATGTCTTTGTCTTCGTCTTCCATTTCGTCTTTAGCAAAGCCAGTTAGACCAGAGGCAAACAGATACGGGAAGTCGCACTGGTCATCGTCTGCGCCTAGCTCAATGAAAAGATCCAACACTTTATCGACAGCGGTGTGGGGGTCCGCTCTGGGTCGATCGATCTTATTAACTACAACAATCGGACGCAGCCCTTTTTCTAACGCCTTCTTCAGCACAAAGCGAGTTTGGGGCATCGGCCCTTCGTTGGCATCCACAATGAGCAAACAGCCATCGACCATGCCCAGCACCCGCTCAACTTCGCCGCCAAAGTCCGCGTGACCCGGCGTGTCAACAATGTTGATTAGCGTTTCGCCGTAGTACACCGCTGTGTTTTTCGACAGAATCGTGATCCCTCGTTCCCGTTCCAAATCGTTTGAATCAAGGACACAAGTAGGCACCGCCTCGTTGTCGCGGAAGATGCCAGATTGCTCCAGCAAAGAATCGACAAGGGTCGTCTTACCGTGGTCTACGTGGGCGATGATAGCGACGTTACGGATGGGAAGGCTCATAGGGAGTCTCAAAGGTTGGCTGAATAAATAGGCTTAGATAAGCTCTGAAAGCTGACAGCGCAGTTGTCGAATATGGCGCTGAATAGAGGCTGTTCTAAAAGTTACAACTTCTGCAATAAAGGTTTACCAATTGTAACGTATGCGATAGCGACCCAACGCAGCTACGGTGGCTAATTTGCCTAGGTCGTAGAATAAAGGCTGTGACGCTGCTTTTGAAAACGAGTCAAAGCCTTATGCAGTCGGCAAAGTCTCTACTGAATTCAGTCGGCAAAGATAAAAAGTCGAAAAAGAATAATGGCCTGATCTAGTCGCGACAGATCAGGCCATCTTGAGGGTATTGCCATTGCAGGCAGCTAAAAGCCGGGGTCTATAAAGGCAGAGGTCTATACAGTCACGAATGTATCGGCGGTGAGCCCGGTCGTGTCTACGCCTGTCAAAACAGCTAGCGTCTGCTCCCCAAACAAGATGCTTTCACCCTCAAAGGAGAGTGAGCCTAACGTCAGACCGTCTGCCAAGCCAATGAAATCACGTTCGATCTCAAAGTCCACAATCGTATCGGTTCCTTCTCCAGCGGCTAGCACAAAGGTATCAGCCCCTTGTCCGCCAGAGAAGTCATCGCCAGTCAGCGTATCGTTGCCGAGGCCGCCGCGCAGGATGTCGTCACCGTCGTCGCCCCAGATGCGATCGTCATCGTCACCGCCAAAGAGCGTATCGTTACCGCCTTTGCCACCAATGCGATCGCGCCCTGCGCCCCCAAAAATCACGTCATCATTACCAACGCCGACCTGAGACTTGCGTGAGTTCAAATCTCCACGCAGCACGTCATCACCGCTACCGCCAAAGATAGTATCTGCGCCCAAGCCACCCGCAATCAGATTATTCGCATCTACTAGCACTTCCGCCGTACCAGACGCTGTAACCGTCAAACTATCGGCAGTTCCAGTAACAGTCACCTCATTGGTCACCGTTAGCTGTTCACCAGAAAGTGTATCTGCGCCAGGGGTGCCTAGTACCGTGGCATCCGTCCTAGATACAGCGGCTTCGTACGTGACGATAACAGACTCCCCCGCTGCCAGAGTTTGACCCAGTAGCTGACTCGCACCGTCAGACCCACTGTCTACAGCCTCGCTGAGGGTGACTGCAACTTCACCTGTATTGACCACTTCTACTTGATAGACGGCAGGTTCATCTCCTGCCAAATCTTCTTGAGTACCAAAGACGCCATCGCCATTAGCATCTACTAGCTTCTCAACCTGAAGCGATGGTTCCGCTGGCGGCGGGTCGATTGGATCGACGCTAATTGAAACGGTTGCCGTATCGCTCAGCTCACCGTCACTAATTTCGTAGGTGAAGCTGTCTGAACCGCTGAATCCATCACCGGGGGTATAGCTGAAGCTACCGTCAGTATCTAGAGAAAGTACGCCTTCACTCACATCGTTTACTAGTGTGGCAACAAGCGTATCGCCATCAGGATCGCTGTCATTAGTCAGCACATTGCCCTGAACGGCTATGTCAGTCTGCGTAGTAAAGCTGTCTGCTACCGCACTAGGTGCATTGTTAGTGGGCGGTGGGTCGATTGGCTCGATGCTAATTGAAACGGTTGCCATATCGCTCAGCTCACCGTCACTAATCTCATAAGTGAAGCTGTCTGATCCGCTGAATCCGGTGTCGGGCGTGTAGGTGAAGCTACCGTCACTGTCTAGAGAAAGCACGCCTTCACTCACATCGTTTACTAGTGTGGCAACAAGCGCATCGCCATCAGGATCGCTGTCATTAGTCAGCACATTACCCTGGACAGCGACATCAGTCTGAGTCGTGAAGCCATCGGCTACTGCGCTAGGCGCGTTATTGCCCGGTGGCGGCTCGCCCTGACCAAAGACCACATAGGCTAGGCCCGCCGTTCTATCGTCTGGGTCGGCTGTGATGAAGTCATCAATGCCGTCGTTATTAAAATCGCCAATGCCGCTGACCTGCTTGCCGGCTTGCTTGAATTGCTCAGAAAAGCGAAAGCCGTTGTCGCCATTGAGATCGGCAATGTCTAGCGAACCGCTTTGGCCAATGTCGTCACTGCCAAACACCGCATAGCCAAAAGGAGAGAAAACGCTGCCGACTAGCAGATCGGCAATGCCATCGCTGTTGAGATCGCCCGCGCTGCTGACTGAATTACCAAACTGGCTGAAATCATTTTCTCCGTTGATGACAAAGCCATCGCTGCCATCGAGCTGACTCACGTCTAAAAGACCCGTTTGACCTAGTCTGCTTTGACCAAACACGACAAAGCTGCGACCTTCTGGGTTAGCACCGCCATTTGCTGAGGCGGGTGCGCCGACAATAAAGTCGTCAATGCCATCGTTATTGATATCCCCTGCACCGCTGATGGAACGACCAAAATCGCTGCCGCCTAGAAAGTCGTCGCGATCGCTTTGCAGTACAAATCCCTCAGTGCCATCCAAACTAGACAACGTGATCGCGCCATCGCTGCCGACATCACTGCCGCCAAAGATTACATAGCTCTCTCCCTCTCCTGTTGGCCTATTGGCGCTGATAATAAAGTCATTGACGCCATCCCCATTGACATCACCCAGACCGCTAACTGCCCTACCCGAAGCGCCCAAAAGATCGGCAACGCCTTCTAGTACAAACCCATTCGAGCCATCGAGATCAAGTGTGTTGAGCAGCCCATCGCCCGCAATATTATCGCTGCCAAATACTACATAGCTGCGGCCATCGAACCCGCGTCCACCGGTCGCAAACGCCCTAGGCGCACCCACAATAAAGTCATCAATGCCGTCAGCGTTGATGTCGCCGACGCCGCTGACCGCTGAGCCTAGAGACTCACTGAATCTGTCATTGCTTGCAAAGGTGAACCCGTTGCTACTGTCGATCTGGTCTGCAACCAGTTGCCCGTCGAAGAAGTTTGTGCGATCGCCGCCAAACAGAATCTGAACTTGCCCTTTCTCAGCCCCTGGCGTGCCAATTAGCAAATCATCAAACCCGTCATTGTTGATATCGCCCGCGCCGCTCACAGAAGCACCCAGATTATCCAAGTTGGCCGCGCCATAGAGCGTAAATCCGTTCGTGCCATCAAGCGCAGAAACGTCAAAACTACCGTTCTGCCCGACCTCACTGCCGCCAAAGATGACATAGCTTTCGCCCGTCGAGAAAGACAAGGAATTATCCAGGCCATTGCTACCGGCGTTGCCAATGATCAGATCGTCAATGCCATCGCCGTTAAAGTCACCCGCGCTGCTCAGCGATCTGCCTAAGTCATCGCCGCTATTTAGACCTGGGATCTTGAAGCCATTCGTACCGTCTAGGTTGCCGAGATCAAAATCAGAATCAAAGCTCATAGTGTTCAAGGTGAGAATTTCAAAGTGAGAAGTTGTAGCCGAAGCTACTTATCAATATTTCTCGATAGCTTTGGGCTATTCACTGTTTGCAGAAATCTGGCGGGCTCTAGCAGAGTAAGCTTGTAACGATCGCTATACTGCTTAGCCAGACGCCTAGGCCGAGCAGCCCCAATGAATGATGAAGCTGCCATCACTATTGAATCAAAACTCAATGAAGACTTGAACAGATTGACAACTTCAATGAACTGTCCGTTAGTCTGTCTGGTAATCTGCTAATAGGATTGATTTTCAACAAGCCTTTAGGCGTTGGGTCATTCTAAGATCAATGCCGATAAGCTCAATATGTAAGCCCAATATGCCGCTTTGCCTTCTTTCAAACATTGGACTTCTTTCAAACAACTGATGTACAGACAACAGACGCCCGAGATCGAACGAGTGTTAAACGGATATCAAGTGGGCAGATCTCTCTTGCGATCGCTCTGCATAGCGGCTTCTATACTTTCCCCCCAAAGCGCCCTGCGTTTGTTGTCTCTACAGCTTCTGGCGCGGCGAGAGCACGGCCCTCAGCGCATAGCCACCTGCGCTCAGTCAGCGGTTGTGCTGTGCGTGGTTAAAGATGGGGAAAGTTTGGTTCAAGCATTCATCGATCACTATCTAGCGCTGGGGTTCAATCATATTTTCTTTTTGGATAATGGCTCTACGGATAGAACCGTAGAAATCATAAAATCTAACCCAAAGACAACCGTATTCTCTTCTCTCAAACCCTTTAGAAAGCACTTTGTTGTTTTCAAGAATTTTTTGATCAAAACCTGCGGGCGCGGCCACTGGTGTGTAGTGGCTGATATCGATGAGTTTCTACAGTTTCCGCTGGGCAAATCGCTGGCCGATGTGCTGTCATATCTCAATCGTCACAGATATGATGCTGTCTGCATCCAGATGCTAGATATGTTCTCGAAAGCAGGCATACCACTTTCAGAGCAGCAAAACGTTTGGCCATTAGAAAGTTTGAGATCCACTTTTCGCTACTACAACATCGGCGATATGAAGCAAGAACGCTACGTGCGTCGGTTTCAGCCGGACATTTACCCCCGGCTAAAGCTGTTGTACGGCGGCATTCGCAAAATAATCTTTGGCCGAAACTGTTTTCTCACCAAAGAAGCCATGTTTTTTGCCCACCCCGGCACGCGGCTCAAATCTTCCCACATGCTGAACTATGCGAGGCGGGCAGACTTCTCTGCGATCTACTTACACTACAAGTTTGTTGAAGATTTTTATGCGAAGGCACTCGCCGCCGTCGCCGCTGAGAACCACTGGCGTGATAGCGCTGAATACAAAGCCTATCTCACCGTTTTGAAAGAAGCCGTATCGAATCAGCAAACAGTGCTCTCACTATGGCGATCGCACACCCACGAACTCCAGTCAATAGACGAGCTGATTGAGGCTGATTTTCTGGTTGTCTCCGAGCGGTTTCGCGCGGCGGCGGCTCAGTCTGTAGCTACGCCCGTGTTGGCATCAAAGCTAAAGGTATAGCCGCGTGAAACTTTTTTACTATCAGACGCGATCGCCTGCCAACAACTTTGGAGACGCGCTCAATCCCTGGCTGTGGCCGAAGCTACTGCCTGAGCTAGATGATAACGAAAAGAGTCTCTTTGTCGGCATTGGCACTCTGCTCAACGACGCGACGAAGAAATTAATGAGCCAGGCAGAAACTGCTGTTTTTTTTAGCACTGGCGCTGGCTATGGGAGAAGCTTGCGTTTTGAGCCGCCACCAAATTGGAAGATCTACTGCGTTCGCGGGCCGCTTTCAGCCAAGCAGCTAAATTTACCAGAGGCATTAGCCATTACAGACGGCGCGGTCTTGCTCAAGCGCTACTTTGCTCCTGTTGGCGAGGCCGATCGCCGCTATCCATTCTCTTATATGCCCCACTTTCGCCACGGCAGTCCTCACCTATTTCAAGCCGTTTGCGAAAGAGCTGGAATTCACTACATTGATCCAACTGGAGAGATTGAAGCAGTGGTCGCCGATATTTCGCAAACTAAGGTATTGATCAGTGAGGCAATGCATGGTGCGATCGTAGCCGACACGCTCAGAGTGCCGTGGATACCCGTGCGAACGAGTCCTAGAATATTGCCTTTCAAATGGCGAGACTGGTGTGCGTCAATGCACTTGCCCTATCGCTATCAGGTGATTAAGGGAGCAAACTCACTTTCCCGTGCTGATTTTCAGTATTCTATTCGGCCCTATCTACAGGGTCAGTCGTCTGTAGCGGCGCTGTTCGATGGTTTTAGGATGAATAGTTTTTCTAGTGTTTTTGAGAATTCTGTTAGATCGGGCAAATTGAAAGGGATGAAAGAAAGAAAGCTAGATAGCTTAAGTGCTCAGCTGATCTCGATTACTCAACAGACGCCGTTTTTGAGCTGCGATCGCCATCTAGAAAGTCAGGTCGTCAGGCTAGAAGAATGCTTGGCCAAACTGAAGCGAGATCTGACCTGCTGAGCGAGATCTGGTCTGCTATCAGTAGCTCGCCACAGACTGCACCTGCAATGAAGACCTAAGAGAATTTGAATATAGCGGGTACCGAACACGTCCGGTACCCGCTAGTCACTACACTGGAACGAACGAGGTTGCCGTCAGCGCAGTAGTATCTACCCCTGTCAGTATGGCCAGCGTTTGATCATCTAGTGAAATCGTTTCACCGTCAAAAGAGAGTGAGCCTAGCGATAGACCATCGGCCAAGCCAATGAAATCACGATTGATCTCGAAGTCCGTGATCGTGTCGGTGCCTTCGCCATCGGCTAGCACGAAGGTATCAGCCCCTTGCCCGCCAGAGGAGTCATCGCCTGTGAGGGTATCATTGCCCGCGCCACCTCGGATGATATCGTCGCCGTCGTCGCCCCAGATCTGGTCATCGTCATCGCCGCCGAAGAGAGTGTCGTTACCGCCTTTGCCGCCAATGCGATCGCGTCCCGCCCCGCCAAAGATCACGTCATCGCCACCAATGCCAACTTGAGACTTACGCGAATTGAGATCGCCCCGTAAGATGTCGTCACCACCACCACCATCGATAGTATCTGCGCCCAATCCGCCCGCAATCAAATCATTCGCATCGACTAGTGTTACTGCTGTACTGGAGGCAGTAGCGCTCAAACCACCATTCGACGCGGAGACAACCACTTCATTCTCCGCTGGTAGCTGTTCACCAAAGAGGGCGTCTGGCCCATTGGTGCCTATCGTTGTCGCATTAGATCTAGAAACGGACTCCTCATAGGTCACCGTGATAGACTCGCCCGCTGCCAGGGTTTGGCCAACTAACTGGGCTAGCTCAGCAGGACTAGCTGCACTGTCGGTGGCTGCATCAATAGTGATGGCCACATCGCTGGTGTTAACCACTTCTACCTGAAAAGTGACCTGTCCACTATTGGCCTCGACTTCTTCAGTGCCAAAAACGCCATCGCCATTGCCATCTACTAGTTTCTCTACCGTCAGAGTCAGCTCAGATGGCGGATCGATGATTGGCTCGACCTCAACGGTCACCGTTGCGCTGTCAGTCAGCTCGCCATCGCTAACCTCGTAGGTAAAGCTATCTTCGCCGCTAAAGCCTGCGTTGGGCGTGTAGGTAAATGAACCATCCGCATCTAGATCGAGCTGGCCATTGCTGACATCTGTTAGTACCGTTGCAGAAAGATCGTCGCCATTAGGATCGCTGTCATTGCTGAGAACGTTCCCATTGACAACAACATTCTCATTAGTGTTAAACGAATCGTCTACTGCGTCAGGTGCTTGATTCGCGTCGCCGATAGGTAGCACCGACAGCTCAACGGTGTCTGTATCTGTGCCAGTATCATCGTCGCTAATAGAAGCAGAAATAGTCACAGGGCCATCTTCTGCGTACAGATGATCAACGCTGAAGCTGACCTCACCCGTTGCTGCATCAACCGCAGTCACAGTGAATTCGCTGCCGTCACTAGTCGAAGAAACAGAATCTCCTACGCTGAGATCGCCGATAGTAGATAAGGCAAATTCTGCGCTAGTGCCATCGCCCCAATCGATAGTTGCTGTATAGGTATCGAGCGTACCAGGATCGGTGAACATCCCAGTTAGTGTCAATGTGCTGTTCTCGTCAATGTCACCTAGCTGGTCAAGCTCAATGTCTGGAGCAACATTGTTGATTGTAATCGTAGACGAGCCAGAGTCCCGATTAACATTCGAACTGACACCTGCGAACACATCTAATAATTCTTGAATATCCGTGAACTGTACAGCATCAGGGTCTATAACTTGCAAGCTTGATAGACGCGAACCAGTTCCTACACCAAAAGCTCTAAGATTCTGTCCAAGTGTATCTCTAATAGTTTCGCTTTCTAAAGCGCCACCGGAGCTGAATCCATCCGACAGAAAAATGACGCTACCACCTCCAGGAGCAGTCCCGGCAGTCTCAACAGCTGTAATTGCTTGCTGCAACCCTGCGCTGAAGCTAGTAAAACCCCCACTACTGAGTGAATCTAATGCCTGTTCTACATCTAGAACACCATCGTTATCTACGTCCGCACTCGGCGTAGTGAACGTCTGTACACCATCAGTAACAGGGTCTAGATCGAGTAGCACTCCAATGCTGTTATAAGCTGAGATCGAAACCTTAGCAACATCTCCTAATCCTCTGTCAATCAAGTTTTGATTAAGCGCCCTGAATGCGGCAATCTCTGCTTGTAAGATAGAGTCACTACGATTTGAGATAGTCTCGATAATACCGTCACCATTGACATCTATTCCAGAGGAACTAGATGTGCTTCCCGACCTATCAATAACGAAGACAGCATCTGTTCCTGATAGAACTTGCTCTGTTGCTTCAATATCAATATCATAAACATCGAATGGCGTTCCAGAAGGATCGTCATCGAAGTACAGGTTTGGGATGGCAAACTCGATAATGCCATCACCCGCTACTTGGTCAGCGCCTGTACCGTCATCGCTCACAGTGAATAGCTGTGCGGGCGTAGGAGCAGAGAGATCACCAAAGTCGATTGATAGGCTAACATCACTACCTGAAACGCCTAGTCCAACAATGCTGCCTGTAATAGAGGCGATGCCATTTTCGTCAATGGGCGAAAGGGCATCTAGCAACAGTTCAAAAATATCTGTATCCATTTTCGCCTCGTAAAAATATAGTTTTTCTAAACTGAGAGTCAGCAACAATCAAAGTCGAATAGAAGACGATCAACAAACGCGAATTGGAGGCACGCTCTTTCACTGAACGCAAAACAGGCAGCACAGATATTGCTTAAGAAACCAGTGTTCAATAAGCTAGTATTCAACTTGTTGAATACTGAGGCGGCTATGCGTTAGACGTAGCGTTCGGAATATGTACTGCGATCACGTCTAAAAAATATATGCAAGAAAAATGGCAAAAATACATTAATGCAACAATGTTCTGGCACAGATCAACTGAAACGGTTCAGGTTATTTAGATGTTCGCGAGACTCGGAGTATCGACTGCACTAGCTAGAGAACATCGAAGGTTCATCTAACAGCTACAGACAAGTTAAAATACGCTCTAAAGTGTGTCTACTGTGAACAGTCAGGAGACACTATATTCGGAGAACTCTGTTAAATACGGCTGTTGATTCATCTTCTCTAAAAATTAAGCTATCTCGTATCAACACCCTTTGATATGTTGTGGCGAAAGTATTCCTTGCGCCAACATATTTGTTATATCACTGTCATTAGTCAGATGTCAGTATATTTACGGTCTGTATTTACAAAGCTTCAATGAAGCACGTTGATCGCTTCTGCCGTTTCTGCATTTTTGGGAAGTCCGCGCCACAGCGACGGCAGTAGCGAGCGTCTCTTTCGTGACCGATCAGTTCACAGCGATCGCACACCCTAAGCCTCTGTCATCAACTAGACAAACACGTAGCAAAATTAGAGCGAGCTATCCATCAATCCAATAAATCAACAAACTCCGTCGCCTTCACAATTGCAATACTCTGATAGCTTTTCAACGCCAATAGATGCTTGTCCCCTGTAACGATATGAGTCGCATTGCCAACCACCGCAGACTCTATAACCATGTCATCATCTGAATCATCTGGAACTGCTTTGAGGGTTCCAGCAATCTCCACTAGCCGGGAAAACCCACGTATCTCATCTACTGCCATTTGTGTCATCTCTTCGGAGAAGTTAAACTTCATGAGCAGCTTCTCGGCAAATTCGTCTAAAATCTCTTGGCAGGTCACAGATTTGACCTTGCCTATCTTCGCAAAAGCTAAGCACTGAAATGGATTGCCGTTGGTAGAGAGCAGAGCAGATAGCAAAATGTTGGTGTCAAAAACCGCGACGCATTGCATTAATCTTCATGCACCACGCTATCGATAAAGAGTTCACGCTCTTCTTCTGTCATAGCATCCCAGTTATGCCCTCGCTCGTCAGCAGCTAATCTAGCTTTACTAGCCCCATACTGGGATAACGATGCCCATGTTCCCCACTGTTGGAGAAGCAATAGCCTGAACACCTCAACCTGTTGCTGGGCTGGCAACTGTTTGACCAGCTCGACAACCTGCTCATTGCTAAGGGTTACTGTTGGCATCCTTCACCTTAAAGTCTTAATCAGTGCCTTTATTGTAGGCAAAATACGCTCTCGGTCTATGAAGGTATTATCGAATCGTAGCGTTTGAGGAAAGGCATCTTCCATAGCTCTAATTTTATAGAGTATCTGTATGCTGTTCGTTCGTAAGTACTTTAGCTGCCTCTGTGCTTTTGGGCAATTCTGCGCCACAGCGACGGCAGTAGCGAGCGTCTCTTTCATGGCCAATTAGTTCACAGCGATCACACACAACCAGACTAGACCCTCGCACTTTAGTGAACTGCTGAATGAATTCACCTACCTGTGTCGGGATCAACGCAATGCCTGTCATGATCATCATGATGGTCAGCCCTCTGCCTAGCTCTGAAGTTGGGGTGATATCGCCAAAGCCCACTGTGGTCATCGTGACCACGGAGAAATACACCGCATCTAAAAAGGTGCCAAAGTTTTCGGCGTTGACCTGATGCTCTGCTTGGTAGATTGCGCCTGAGTAGATAAAGACGATGGAACATAGGGTGAACAGAATTTTGGCTAGGATCAGACTCTCGTAGCCGTTCATTCGGTTGAACCAGGCTTCTTGCTCAAAAAAGCGAGCAAGTCGTAAGATTCGCAGCCATCGAATCAATCGTAGAAATCGAATATCTAGCGAGCTCAACAGGAATGGCAAGACGGCAAGCAGATCAATCAGACCGTAGAGACTAAAGAAAAACCGGAGGGGTCGTTTGGCAGACCAGAGCCGCACAATATATTCAATAGTGAAGAGCGTGAGGATGACCCGATCGGCAAGTTCGATCCCTAGCCGCAGGCGACTGGGGAGAGGGTAGGTTTGCAATGCAAAGAAGAATGCGGATAGCAAGATTAGAAGCGCGATCGCACTATTAATTACCAGCCCTGTCGTCGACGCTCTGCCGCTGATGGCGATTCTCACCCGCTCGCGCACGGTTTGTTGAGGGAAAGGTTGCTGAGGTGAGTCTAGCTGAGATGACGTCTGCTCAGGCGTCATCTGATCGAGTAAGGGTTGCTCTTGTGAAGTCATGTAGCGAGCCTATCAAATATTTTTTCGCAGGCGATAAAATCACTAAGTCCGCAGAACATCTTCGATATCTCTTCAGATACCTACTGTTTAGGAACACCTAAAGCGTTAGCCACTAACCTAAAGCGTTAGCCACTAACGGAGCCTAGCGTAGGGAACTTTGAAAAATTTATATGGCTTTCATTCAAACATCTGACACGCTAACTACCCAAGCTTCACTATTAAATCCATCGACGGTATCCCCAGCTACGGCATCCCTAGCTACTCCGGCTAAAGCTACCCTGACTAAAGCTACCGTCAATAGCGCTCCAGATGATAGCAGCCTCGTTCAGCCAATTAAGCTCGCCGCGCTACCCATTCAACGACCGCTGCTGATGGTAGGCCATGGCACCCGCAATCCTAAAGGCCGCCAAGACCTGATTGATTTTGCCAAGATCTATCACCAGCTAGACCCCTCGCGGCCAGTCATTCCCTGCTTTCTAGAACTCACTGAGCCCAGCATTCAAGTCGGCGTAGACCAGTGCATCGAACAGGGCTACACCGATATTTCGGTCTTGCCCATTCTGCTTTTCGCCGCGCGGCACAACAAATTTGATGTCACCAACGAGCTAGACAGGGCTAAAAAACGACATCCAAAACTGACCTTTCACTACGGTCGTCACTTTGGCATTACCCCTGCCATTTTGGATCTGTGGAAGGCTCGTCTAGCGCTGTTAGACACCCCCGAGAACAATCCCAACGGCATCACCCGCGAAGAGACGACTTTACTTTTCATCGGTCGAGGCTCTAGCGATCCTGATGCCAATGGAGATGTTTGTAAGCTCGCTCGTATGGTCTGGGAGGGCAGCGGCTATCAGACGGTAGAAACCTGCTTTATCGGCATCACGCACCCTAGACTAGAAGAAGGCTTTCGGCGATCGCACTTCTACCAGCCCAAGCGCATCATTGTCCTGCCCTACTTCATGTTTACGGGCGTGCTAATGGAAAAAATTGGTGCGATCGCAGCCCAGCAGCAAGCGCTTACGCCCGAGGTCGAGATTATCACCCTGCCTGAAATGGGTATCCATCCTCAGCTATTGCAAGTGCTGCGCGATCGCGAAATCGAAACCCAGCTTGGTCAAGTCGCCATGAACTGCGAAGCGTGTAAATTTCGCCTGGCCGCCAAAGAAGACACTAATCATGGGCACGGGCACGGCCACCATCACGGTCACGCTCATCACGGGCACAGCCACGATCATTCCGCCCCCGATCCCTATGCCCAACCCGAAAAATACCATCAGCGTATCTGGCAAGTGCCATAGGGTAAAGTCAGAAGTACAGTCATCATCCATACTCCAATGCCCTCCGCTTTCAACGTCGGCGATCGCATTCGCCTCCATACTCGCCCGCCCTACCTCAAAAGCGCCGAAACCATGCCCATGCTGCGCCCCCCCGATTTAGTTGAAGTGGGTGAAGAGGGCACTATCTTGACTCGCCAGCCCGGTGGCTATCTAGGCGTTCGGTTTGCGCGCGGCAAATTTCTAATCGACGCCCAGTACATAGAGCCTGTTGAATCGCCAGCCGAGTCCTCTACCGATCTTGAATCATCGCCGGAGTAGCTGTTACAGCTGCGAACAAAACTGCGGGCAAAAATTGCCTTTCAAAAAACTTGCGATTGCGTGCAGCACGTGTGATACATTTATAACCCGTGCGGGAGAGAAAAAACTGCTGTAAACACCCCACGACAGCAGGTATCTGGCCGCAAAGAGGGGTCGCTAGCTCAGTGGTAGAGCATTCGGCTTTTAACCGACTGGTCCTGGGTTCGAATCCCAGGCGACCCATTTTTTTCTAATTACTCTGCTCCTAATTACTCTGCCTAGAGAGAAAACCATCATCAATCGAAGAACGCTACGCAACCTTTGAGCGCGCGGCGTTTTTTCGATTTTTTTTTGTGTTCCTGCCGACATAACTCAGCACTCTTAGCAAAACAAATCGTCAGAGGTTTATGTTTTGACTTACTATTAAATTGATAAGAACCTACACCTATCGCAACTTTAGGTAACACTTTAGATAAAGCAGGTGGGTTGACCATCTCGCAGACAAAATTAGGAGGATATGGAATGGCGCTGGTACCTATGCGGCTGATGCTTGATCACGCAGCCGAAAACGGTTACGGGATTCCTGCATTCAACGTAAACAACTTAGAGCAGATCCTGGCAATTATGCAGGCTGCTGACGAAACAGATAGCCCAGTTATCTTGCAAGCTTCACGGGGCGCACGGAAGTACGCAGGCGAAAATTTCTTGCGCCACCTGGTGATGGCAGCGGTTGAGACCTACCCTCATATCCCTGTCGTTATGCACCAAGACCACGGCAACGGCCCAGCGACTTGCTATTCAGCGATCCGCAATGGCTTTACTAGCGTGATGATGGACGGCTCGCTCGAAGAAGATGCTAAAACACCTGCAAGCTTCGACTACAACGTCAACGTCACTCGCGAAGTCGTAAAAGTAGCGCACGCCATTGGTGCGAGCGTAGAAGGTGAGCTAGGCTGCCTCGGTTCGCTCGAAACTGGCCAGGGCGAAGCAGAAGACGGCCACGGCTTTGAAGGCAAGCTCGATAAGGATCAGCTATTGACTGACCCTGAAGAAGCCGCTCAGTTTGTAGAAGCGACTCAGGTAGACGCCCTAGCGGTTGCTATCGGCACTAGCCACGGCGCGTACAAATTTACTCGTAAGCCCACTGGCGAGATCCTCGCAATCGACAGGATTGCTGAGATTCACAAGCGTCTGCCAAACACTCACTTGGTCATGCACGGCTCTTCTTCTGTGCCGCAGAAGTGGCTAGAGATGATCAATGCTCACGGTGGTGCGATTCCTGAGACTTACGGCGTACCCGTCGAAGAGATCCAAAAAGGCATCAAGAACGGCGTTCGCAAAGTGAACATCGACACCGACAACCGTTTGGCCATCACCGCTGCGATTCGCGAAGCGGCTGAAGCCGATCCGAAGAACTTCGATCCGCGTCACTTCCTCAAGCCTTCTATCAAGTATATGAAGCAGGTTTGTACTGACCGCTATGAAGCTTTCGGCACTGCTGGCAATGCTTCTAAGATCAAGCAAGTCGGCGTTGAAGTGTTTGCGGCTAAGTACGAAGCGGGTGAACTAGATGCCAAAGTCAAGACGGCTGCTGCTGTGTAATCAACTGATCGCTCTGGTTATTGGCCTGATCGATTGATTGCCTGCTAGTCAAATTCAAGAAAACGCCTAAAAGCCCTGTGCTTTGTAGGCGTTTTTCTGTTTTAAACATTGCAAAGGCAAGTAGCTGTCTAGGGCTGAAGGCTTTCGATCTAAAAGCTTTACTTCAGCCAAGTAACCGAAGCTATAGAGCCTGAACAAAAAATATCTCTCAATTGCTATTTAACAACCTCTTAATGCCTATTCAGTCAGCTATCATTCGCCCGCTGAGCCGCTTGCCATGATTAAAAAGAAACAAGCAATCTGGTGTTAGCGTCAAAACCTCACCCAATGAAACAAGTTTTATTTGCAACAACAATTGTTCTAACAGCCACATTCAGTTCAATACATCTAGAGCGCTCGATATAATGAGCAGCGTGCCTGTCATCAAATACTCTCAATGTTATGGATAAATTAGATATTCGGCCTGCTGAAGCTGGGGTAGAGACGCCTTTGTATGACGAGTCAGTTTTAGCAGATGAATCCTCAGGGGACGAGTCCTTTCAGTGGACAAAGCAGTGGTACCCCCTAGCGGTGACTGACTGTCTTGATCCGCAGCGGCCCCATGCTATGCAGCTTTTGGGCAAAGATATTGTGCTTTGGCGCGATGGAACCGGCACTTGGCGATGCTTTGAAGATGCCTGCCCTCATCGGTTAGCGCCTTTATCGGAGGGACGGATCGAGGCAGATGGTCGGCTGTTATGTGCGTATCATGCCTGGCGTTTTGATGGGTCAGGAAAGTGCGATCGCATGCCTCAAGCCAAAGATGCAGACACTGAAACCAAGCATTGCAGCAATCCGCAAGCCTACGCGGTGGCCTATCCTACCCAAGAACGCCAGGGGCTGATCTGGGTCTGGGGAGAATCTGGCGTGGCAGCACAGCGCGCTAGTCAGCAGCGATCGCCTCGGACAGTGCCTGAGCTAGATGATGAGTCGGGTAGAGTGGTTAAGGCGAGCTGGAACTTTCGAGATTTGGCCTATGGCTGGGACTTCTTTATGGAGAATGTGGCTGATCCGGCGCATGTACCGGTGTCGCATCATGGGTTGGTGGGCGATCGCTATACGGGCCCAAAGTTCTATGACATGCCGATATCGCGAGCAGTCACTACGCAAGAGGGCTTTGCTTATAACATTACGCCGACACCGGATACGATATCAGCAGCTATTCATGATTTTCGTCCACCTTGTCTGATGCAAATTTCGACTGAGTTCGAAGGGGGCGGACAGTTGATTTTGATTCTGTATGCGACGCCAACGCTGCCTGGCCAGTGTCGGCATATCGGTCAGCAAATACTGGTGAAAGATGACGCGGGTAAAGTGCCAAAAGGACTCGCGTTTTTCTCGCTACCGCTGCCGACCTGGTTAGGCCACGTCCTGGCTTCGCTATTTCTGCATCAGGATATGGTGTTTTTGCACTCTCAAGAACAGGCGTTCGCGAAGAGAGAAAACGCTTGGATACAGGAAGTCTACACGCCTAATCCGCAAGACAAAATGGTGATTGCTTTTCGGCAGTGGCTAGCCAAGCGAGCGGGCGGCGGGGTGCCTTGGCCCAGTTCAGTGACGCTGTCGCCTGCTGATCTGAAGAAGGAGCGGGTCTTTGATGTGTGGCACACTCACACGAAAAATTGCAAAGTGTGTCAGACGGCACTTGCTCGGATAAATTGGGGTCGTCGGATCGCCTACGGAGTGGCTGTTTGCTTGTTTGGCGTAGCGATCATGGTGGATGCGCGGGCGATCGCACTCAGTGCGGCGCTAGATCCAACGGTAGTCAGCAGATGGTCGATGCCGCCTGCGGAATTTTGGATTGCTCTTGTCCTAGCTGGATTGCTGATGGCACTTGGCTATGGGCTTCAGCGCCTACAAAGGCTGTTCTACAAGTATGAGTTTGAACATTTCAAGAATGATTAGTGCCCGTTTAGGTTAGGGAGCGTATCAAACCACAGGGCAAAAAGTCTTCTTTCTACTGGATTAAATGGTTGCAATAGGAGGTCTATGGCTCTGAGTAGCTTGCAACTCTGACGATTAGCTCGCCGTCGGTGGGGTTGCGAACAAAGACAAAGGCACCTTCGGCTTCTTCGTCTCTAGAGAGAAAGTCTATGGTCTGCTCTCCCCATTCAACAATCTCGTTATCGACACGAAGTTCGGCAATGACCTGAACCGTAGTAGCCGTTGTGCCACCAAGGTTGGTAACGGTGAAAGGAACGTAGTAGCTAGCTCGACGCTGTTCGGCGCTGTGAGTAGATATTTCTAAGATAGAGGGAGATTGAGTGCGATCGCTTACCCACAGATAGCCTACGCAGCTAACGATAATGAGCAGAATAGCTAAAGCCAGAAAGAAGCTGACCTGTTCAGCCACCGATCGAGACTCTGGTTTATGTGAGTCTGCTTGGCTCATACGGCTAGTCTCCCAGCCGCGCCGCCGACAGTAGCGGGTAGACCCAAGATCAAAATCTGCTCGAAAGCAAGATCGAATGAGGCAGTAATATCAATTTTTCCGAAGAAGCTTAGCATCAGCGCTGCTGCGGCCAGCGAAAGCAAGTAAGAAAAGACAGTCTCGCTGATTGGCTTTTGAAAAAGGCCAGACTGAAGTCGGCGCTGTTCTTGTCGGGTGAAATTGGCCTGGAAAACGATGCTGTAGGACAGCAAAAGTGAGACAAAAATAATCAGCATCAGCCAGGGTCCATCGATAGCAGCCACGAGCACGGTTACTTCATCGGTCGGCGCAATGCTAAAGGCTACAATCAACGCACCCAGTAGGGTTGCGCCAATGTCTGAAATAGTTTCGTTAAGGTTGTCTTCAGGGAAAAGACGATCCATTTTGCTAAGTTCTGATTGATTAGCAGAAGATGAGTCAGACTTTTCTGAGCTATTGGCATTTCGTAAGAATTGATTGGCAAGCGCAACGCCAAAAGAAAAAGGAACGCTCTCAAAAACAATCTGGCCGATAGTTTCACTCAGGCGAGTCTCGAAGGTAATTTGGCGAAAAATAACTAGCATCGTCAGAGCACAAACAATGCCAAGGGCGAGCGCTTCTATCGCATCTTCGACCGCTTCTCTTTCAGTCGTTACCTGCGATTTACGAAAGCCGCCTGTCCGGCTCAGTAGATAAGTGCCTACCAGCGTCGTTAGCAGCACGCCCGCTAGCTGAGGGGGCGATACCGACGAGCCAATCCACCACACCTCCATCGTATAGAGCAGGGGAATACCAAATAGAAAAGCACCGCAGAGCCCGCGTACCAAGTCATTGAGCTCGCCTCTAAGAGAACTCCCATGCCTTTGCTTTTTTCGACGCTTTGACGATGCCATTCATACTCGAATTAAACTCTCTAGAGATCTTCTCATATTAGTGACGAAGAATACATTTCACTATCTAGATAGTACTCTTTGTAGAGAGGCCCATACCTGCTATTAAGATGCCAGCTATTAAAACGGTAGATGGTAGAAGGCAGTTCAGAAATTGAAGCTTTGAGGTCAGCGGAGTAGAAGGGGCAGTGGGTAAACGTAAGTGAGTTAAGAGAGAGTATTTGCTGCCGCTTCACGGCCATTCATAGCGCTATTCTATCTCACAACAATCTAGCAGGGGCTGTTGAGTCAGGTGTTCGAGATTCGCAGATTCCAATAGGCTTGCCCAATCTCTCAAGATCTCAAGATTTGTCTCGTTGTCTCTATATTGTTCTCCTAGTACTGTCAACGTTTCTTGCCAGATGCCGTTCTGTGCGTACAGTACGGCTTGCTCTCTAGGCGATGCGATCGCTAGCTCATCGGCAAGACTAGAAGGTAAAGGCGATCGCCGAGTTATCCAGCCCTCTACAAAGTCAGGATCGTTCTGCTGGCAATAGGCTAGAAAGAACCAGCGATAAGAAGTCTCTAGCGCTAGTGCAGGCACAGATTCGGGCAGTGCGATCTGAATAATGCCGTGATCGCTATCGAACGAACTGTCTGAGATCTCTCTAGGCATCTCTTTAGAAAGAGTAGCCTGATAAATCGTATTGTTGTTTTCGTCTTGTAGAACAAACTCTAACGAAGTAGTCTCTAGTGAATAAGGAACATAAAACCAGAAAGAGGGATGTCCTTTTGTTGTCAGACTAGAGGCATTGGGAGTGGTGTTCGTTCCTGTCGCAAACGAGGTGGCCGCGCTCGCCTCTACGCCTTCTCTGCTGGGTGAGATGTATCCATCGGCAAAGGGGACTATTGCGGTAAGCGGCAAATCACCGGCTACGTGACAACTGCCCCTACTCGCTCCACCTTCTGATCTACCTGTCGGATGGCCTCGTTCGGGGGGCGGTGGGGGCACAAACCGAAGTGGCGCGGATCCTCCTATCTGCATGAAGGCACTTTCTGTAGAACTAGGCTGGGCTTGCTCGATCAAAGATTTTTCAATCAAAGATTCATTGGCCAAAGCGTCAACTGGATGTGGCTTCGCTATCGCCATGGGTAGCAGAGCAAAAATCAGTAGTGAAAAAATCATCCGAGGGGCTTTCATGATGAGATCTCTTATGAACGTCGGTAGACAGTGAAACTAGATAAGTGGTCTGAGGATGAAGACTGATTGAGGCTCAACGCCGATGAGCGGCTAAGTGCAAGTGTAGTGGTGGCTACGGCTACAGGCGCGATCGCAGCAGGCACCCAGGGCACCCAAATAGCTGCCCTTGACAGCAGCAGCCAGCAGAGGCCAAACAGCGCTAGCTCGCTAATCAGCAGACTCAGCGCTAGCTTACCAAGAAAGTGATTTCGCCTGTGACCTAGCGCCACCATCAGCAGGCTGCCAATTCCTGCCCAAGCCGAAATCCAAAGGATATTAGCCCAGCGGTTCCACGTCGTCAGACAGGGGCGACCGTCTAAAACAGCGCTGATCATCTGGCTAGTCATCTGAGCCTGCATGAAAACGCCTTTGGTTTCCCCCACAACCGAGCTGTAGGGCGTGAGCCACTGATCGTCGTCAAAGCCGCTGGCGGTAGTGCCGATGATGACAATGCGATCACGAATGGCCTCTGGTGAGACTGCCCCCGACAGCATTTCGGTGAGGGTGATTTGCTGTGCGATCGCCTCTGGCTTTGGCAGACTGCGGTAGCTCAGCAACATCTGCCAGCCCTGAGCCGGATTATTCACATAGCCGCCTTCATTCCCTTCGAGCGGCCTGGTTGAAAAGTCGTCCATCCGCAGCAAATCATCTTCACCAAACTCGATGTCAACGCCCTCTTTCATCAGGTAGTCGAACGCCAACAGCGTAGAAAGCCCATACCTAGCGGTGCAAGGAGACACCGGATCTGGCTCTAATGACACTAGCTGCCGTCTGAGCACACCATCTGGATCGGTCAGATAATCACTAAAGCCTGTTCTTTGCGTGCCTACCATCTCCGGTGGCCCTTTAATTCCTTCACTACCCACCTGCTGATCTCGACTTTTACAAACGCCAAAGAAATTGGTTTGCTCGCTCAAGCGGGTTGCTAACTCAGGCAGATTTTCTCTAACTGGATAGTCTCGATAGATATCTAATCCAATTGTACGGGGCTGCATTGCTTGCAAAACTGTTAGCAGTCGCAGCAGGTCTCCGTCCGCCAGTGATCCTCGCCTATCTTCTGGATCTTGCGCTTCCACGTCTGCATCTGTGACGGTGACTACGACTATGCGGGGATCAGGGCTTTCGGCGGGCCGCAGCCGCATCAGTCGATCGAATGCCCGCAGTTCTTCTGCCTGCAACAGCCCCACTGAGCGAACCGTTAGCAGCGCCGCTGTTGTCAACAGATAGGCCGCGCCCGCCAACCAGCGGCTTGGTGAACGAGCCCGATCGGGGACTAGGGGGGCTGTAGGCTGAGTCGGTTGATTAGTCGGCTGAGAAGCGGGTGCTAGTAAACTCGACCAGGTCGGCGGTGCTTCGGCTGGATTTTGATAGAGCGTTGGTAGCCAAGAAGCGCAGGGAAAATCAGATTCTAGAATTTGAAGTCTTTCTCTAGCGTCGCGAACCGAAAGCGCTAGCGATTCACCCTGGGAGAAAGCTTTTAGGAAAGATTTGAGAAAGGTGTGAGCAACTAGATCGGGTACTGGCTCGCGCATGATCAGCACCTGAGAAATTTGAAAGTCGGCTAGGGCATAGGCAAGACCCAAACCATCACAGGAGTTGAAAATAGCAATTTTTAGACCACGCGCCACCGCTTTTTTGAGCGGATTTTTGAGAGAAGAAAGAATTAGCGGTGTAGACTCACTGATGTATAGCTCGCCGTCTGTTGGGATAGAAGGAAAACTAGTCTGCTTTGCTTCTTCAGATGAGTCTAGCTGGCTAGCGTTTTGAGTATCGTCTGTCTGACTGGAATCTGCTTGAACAGATTCTTTGAGAGACTTAGTGGCGCTGTGCCCAGCGAAAAATAGGATATCCCAGCCTTCGGGTTCCCAGAGGCGATCGCTCAGGGTTTTGAGATCGGGGGAAGTGAGAAAGTGAACTTCGGCATCGGGCAGGCGGTTGAGCAGATCCTGATCGGTTTTGAGATCGATCCCCTGGCTTTGGCCAATGATGGCGAGGATGCGGATTTTGCTGCGGGTGCGGCGGCTAAGAGCAGGACTTTTCTCGTAGGTGGCGGCGCTGAGGGTAGTTTCCAATTTGGGATAGCGATCGCACACTTCCCACAGATGCCAGGGCAATCGCTGTACAATACCAGGCTCAGTCTGCAAAATCAGCCGGACGACATCTTTGACATTGAGGTGCTCTAGCAGCTTGTCGCGGATATGCTGAAAAGAATCGGCTCGCAGCCACTGATTGAACGCAGCACATAGCTGATTGGCTAGATCATCGCAGTCGCCAACGAGTGAAATGTTAGTCGCATAGGCCACCGGGTCAGCCTCTAATCGGGTAGCACTACCACTGACCTCGCCGCTCGCTCCACCCAGGTGTCGATAGGCCGACTGCCACTGCTGATAGAGCGTGCGAAGATGCGGCGCGGCTGGCAGTCGGCCCGAGATATCTACAGACGGCATCGCCCCTTCGTCACCGATCAGCAAAGTGACTGAAAACCCTGACGATAGGCTACCTTCATTCAGTTTTAGGGTGACCCTTCTATCCATTGACACGACCTTAGCAGCGGACCTTAATGCATGAGCTTGGCAGATGAACTTCAGAGTAGACGCAATTTAGACGGATGGAGCTTAGAGAATTGCTCAAATAACCTATCAGTCTAAAACTAAGAAATTCTGCAGCTCTTTTATTTTTGTGACGTTAATCTTTTGCTGCTGAATACTTATTTTCTACGTATCTAATTTTTATTGGCCTGTTTTTACACATGGCTGTACTTAGATTGCGATTGAATCTACTAACAATATTACATATGTAGAAGATTAAGACTTCAGCGATCGCGATAAAACAGCGCGTTGCCTATTGTAGAGGCAGCTGTTATCAAATCACCTCTTTAGAATGTTCGTCTTCTTTGGATATTTTTGAAGCGATCGCAGAAAACTACAGCAACCTTCTGATAGGTAGAAGACGCTGCTGAAGCTTTTCATAGCAGTGATTCAACAGTCTTTAGACTTTGTAATTCCACGAGTCTACTTCTTCCTACACCCCTTTGTAAGCTTCTATACCTTGTTCCTGAAAGGATACGAACCATGAAACTAGTGCCTATAGTTATGCGCCGTATGTTGGTGATAATTCTAATCGTCACGCTCTTGCTTGTAGATGGTTCCCCGGCACACGCAGGCCGTCGAGGACGTATAAAACCCCCACCGAAACACCCAATAGAAAAGGGGTGCGTTCCTCCAACGTGTGGCCCTTTGATGATGAAAGGTGCTAAAACTATCAGCCCAAGAACACTAAGACTCCAAGATCCACAGTTAGTCCAGCCCAACCTTGTAGAGGGGATCGAGGGTGCTTCAGCTAACCCAGCCGACCTCATCAATCTAGTCGATAAAGCAATTATGGTATGGGAAAGTGCTTTTGATGACTCAACGATCCCACCGTTTGAAGTCACCGTATCTTGGGCTGACTTTGGTGCTGGCGATCAGAACCCCGCAGACAGTGTCCTTGCTGGTAGCCTAGTAGGTGGTATCAAAACTATCAGTGAAGGCGATCTGCAAACGCTGGAAGATCTAGGCCAATCGCCCTCAACAGAATTTCCAGCGATAGAAGACGAAGCGCTTGCAGTACATATCTGTGGCGCACCAAACAAACCTGACAATGGTGCTTGTAGCGAAGCTGATCGTAATGAATCGACCATATTGTTCAATAGTAATCTGTTGAGTGTTCATCAAATCGATGCAAATGGTCAATCGAAAGACGTTCCTGTGAAGCTGTTCTTAGATTCCGACCCGCTCAACTCTTCTGTGTTTGGTCCTATTGAAGAGATTGCAGCCTCATCTCCTAGAGCAAGGCGTAGCACCAAACTGTTTGAAGAGATGCCTGATGCTTATGTGGTTGATCTGTTTACGGTTGCGCTACATGAGGTTGGTCATGCAATGGGCTATTCTACAGCAAATGAACAAATTGAGGACGTATTGGCTTCTCATATTGGGGTCACCGACATGCCGGATGTACTGAGCCCATATGCGCCGTTTTCTACGCGCAAGTGCCCTTCTATTCGAGAAGTGAAAGCGCTTGCAGAGGTAGGCTCGTATGCGGCTGAAGCGCCGCCTTATCAGGTGGTGTCTGACAATCCCTGTCTAGTCGCTAGTGCGGATCTGCACAAGAGCTTATCCTCTAAACCTGATACAACAGAGTCACGCCTCAGCGCGCTTTGGCATTCTGTCGCTAGAGAAATTCCAATTTTTCTGACAATAGACGATACGGCAGTTTAACCGAATCTATAGATTCGTAGCCAGTTCATCATTAAGAAAAAAAGGCTTGGTAGGGTTAAAGTGATAGCTCTATCAAGTCACTTTCAGCTTTTGCAGCAGGAATATAGCCGTGCTACCTATAAAGTTTTGCTTGAGCGGTATTGATTCATCAGTGCGATATCGCAATAGACAGGCTCCGCGATGGCGTTTGGCTTTTGCGTTAGCTTCAGTATTGCTCTTTGGTCTTAGCGGAACAGATGTGACTGCTCAAGCCCCTCTAGTTGTGTCAGATGAAACAATGCCTGGCGAGAACACTGACGTAGATCATTTAGATAACATCTACGAAATCGGTGGCGGCGCAGAGAGAGGTGAACTGTTGTTTCATAGCTTCGAGAGCTTTTCAATTAGAAGTGAGGAAGTGGCCGAGTTCGTGACTGCCGACAATATCAGTACTATTTTTAGCCGAGTGACGGGCGAAGAGTTCTCAGACATCAAGGGGAAGATCAGAGCGGACGAAGTTGATCTGTTCTTTATCAATCCGGCAGGGGTGACCTTTGGATCAGGTTCAAGTATTGAGATAGGTGGCTCTGTGGTATTCAGTACTGCCGAATCGCTTGTCTTTGCAGAAGACAACAGTGAGTTTAGTAGCATTGACCCTCAAGATGCACCCATGTTGACTGTGAGCCAGCCAATTGGACTATCAATAGGAGAAAAGTCTAAAGGAATCACTCTTGAGGGCGCGATACTAGATGATGGATTCAACGCAGGCGAAACCGTTTCATTAGTCGGTCATGGTATTGAATTTAGAGGCGGCGGCATTTATGTGGACTCTGGTCAAGTTGAGCTAGTAAGTCTAGCGCCCGGCAGCAGAGTTGACATCCTACCCAGGCAGAAT
The DNA here is from genome assembly GCF_015207105.1 of cf. Phormidesmis sp. LEGE 11477. Lineage (GTDB taxonomy): Bacteria > Cyanobacteriota > Cyanobacteriia > Phormidesmidales > Phormidesmidaceae > Phormidesmis. Next base: position 31,681 of record NZ_JADEXO010000018.1, on the reverse strand, counting down.
ACTTTTTTTTCGCCTTTAGGGATAGATGACTCAAATTTCACGAATCTAGAACTGAGGGATATCCGACTGCTACCTGGAGAAGAGCCTGAAATACCCCCCAGCTTTATTGAAGTTGACACCGACAGTAGCGAAGCGGGTCGTGTTCTTTTAAGAGGTCGTCAGATCGAACTAGAAGGCAGCCAAATATTTAACAGGAACTTTAGCGATCAGCTAGGAGGAAGCATATCTATTATCGCCTCGGAAGAGCTGACTATTGACAATTCCATAATATCAACAGATACCTATAGTGCGGGAGACAGCGGCAATATCTCGATAGAGGTCAACGGTGCTTCAGCAGATTTGAATATAGCCAATGCTTCCACAATATCGGCAGATACTTATAGTGCGGGAGATAGCGGCAATATCTCGATAGAGGTCAACGGTGCTTCAGCAGATTTGAATATAGCCAATGCTTCCATAATATCGGCAGATACCTATAGTGCGGGAGACAGCAGCGATATCTCGATCAATATTCGGAGGAACTTGAACATACAAGGAACAAGTCAACTGCGATCGCGCTCTGTAAATGCGACGGGTGCAGCCGGTACAATCAAAATACACGCAGAAAACTTAAGTGTTCAAGATGGTTCAATAGTTTCTACTTCAGCTTTAGTGACTTCTCCGGCATTGGCTTCTAATCCAGATTTAGGAAATGCAGCGGGCGGAATATTGGTTATTGCGACCCCTAACGGTTCTATAGTTCTTTCTGGTACCACAGGAAATGCTGGCGAAATGACGGGCAGCAGCCTATTTTCGAGGACGCTTGGGGAACGAGCTGATGAAGAACAATCTAATGAAGCGATTTCGATCAACGCGCGGAAGCTTTCTGTACTCTCAGGTGGGCGGATCGATGCCGGAACCGATGGTAGTGGTGATAGCCAAGGAATTTCGATCAACGCAACTGAATTGGTTGAAGTGAGAGAAGAAATAGATAATCTAAATAGAACGAGAGCAAGTGCTATCAATACTGCTAGCGACAGTGTAAGCACCGGAGATTCTGGCCCGCTCAGCATCGTTACAAGCCGCCTTGAGATCACAGACGGTGGTCAAGTTTTCACCACTACGAGTGGAACAGGAAATGGGGGAGATTTGATAGTTGAAGCAGACAAAGTTGTCTTGTCTGGCTCAGGGACTTCTCCTGAGGAATTTAGCCTGTTTGGTCTGTTTGCGAGAACGAGAGGACGCGGAGATTCTGGGCGGTTGAGTGTAACAACAGGATCGTTAGAAGTAAGAGACGGATCAAGGCTAACAGTGAGTACCCCTAATCCCGAAGAGCCCCTGCCGCCACCTGAAGAGCCCTTGTTGGCAGAGAATTTCGGTACGGTTAGAGACGCTTTCATCAGAGCTGATAGTATCGTGCTAGATGATGGCAAAATTACAGCAGAGTCTCGCTCGGGGGATGGTGGCAACTTGAACCTAGAGGTGCGAGATTTTATACTATTGCGAAACAACAGCCTGATTTCAGCTACGGCAGGAACGGATGGTTCTGGCGGTGACGGTGGCAATATTACTATAGGCAACGTTGATATGCCTACAAGATTCATTGTTACAGTCCCCAATGAAGACAATAATATTTTTGCCAATGCATCTTCAGGGAGTGGCGGAAAGATTAATATTGCGGCTCAGAGTATTCTAGGATTTCAGAACATTATAGGATTGCCGTCAGACGGGACGGCCAATATCGAAGATATTCAAGAGAACATTACCAACGATATCGCTGCCATCTCTGAAGATGGTGCTGATGGCACAGTGTTGATTAACAATCTCGAACTCAATCCAACTGAGGGTACTGTTGACCTACCAACCCAGACAGTCACACTTGGACAAGTTGCCCAGCGCTGCTTGGCTGATAGCGCCGGAAATAATGCCTTTGTTGTTACGGGTCAGGGTGGCGCAACGCCTAGCCCTAGAGATATCATCCGTAATGAGAATCTTGCTGCGAGCGGAGTCAGCGGCGAACTAGGAGATGCGAACGCAGCCGCTATCGTAGAGGCAGATGGATGGCATCGCGCTTCGGACGGGACTGTTGTTTTTGTCGCACAGGTACCACAAGCAGCAGTGGCCGACGGGTCTCACTATCACTCTTGTATTGGTCAGGGTGTTGCTCAGAGCCTAGCTGAGAGCAAAGAATGAAGCGAGGCGTGAGAATGAAAAGACTGTGGCATCGAACCTGGTATAAACTCTCAACGCTGACTATCTGTTTCTGTGTTTCGTTGGCGTTGAGCTTTGCACCTTTTTGGACAGTAGCGGCTTCGATGCCTACTGTGGCCCAAACGCCTTCGACGGTTGTTTTTGAGGCTCAACTTCAGGCTCAGATCGCTCAAGCACAGGAACTACAATCACTTGGGTTTTATCGCCGCGCGCTATTGCAACTAAGCGATCTTGATTTGCCTGGACAGCCAGACTCGCCTATCAAGGTGCGCGGACTTCATTTGCTATCAGACCTTCAGCGTACGGTGGGTGATTTAGCGGCGGCAAAGGTAACGATTGAAAACGCGATCGCAACTACCCAAGCCATCAACGCTCAAACCCCAAACGCCATAGAGATCGCCCCGATGCTGCTAAGCCTCGGCCATATCGCCGCCGCCGCTGGAGACATAGAACAAGCCCTAGAACAGTACGAAAGCGTCAGTGCGATCGCCTCCGACCCTCAGTTAAAATTGCGATCGCACCTCAGCCAGCTTCCTTTACTCACAGAGACTGACAATCAGCCACGAATCGAAGCGCTCTACGCAGACATTCAATCCCTCATAGAACGTCTGCCCGTCAACAAAATCACCGTAAACGCCAGATTAGAGCTGGCTCGTCACTACATAGAAAATTCTATAGAAGGCGATATTGTTACACCGCAGGTGATCGCACAAAACCTAGCCACTGCTAGAGACCAAGCTCAAACCTTGGCAGACAGCTACGCCGAATCCTATGCGCTTGGTTATCTAGGAGAGCTATATCTTGAGCAACAGCAGCTATCTAACGCTGATACTGCCTTAAGTCAGGCGTTGGAGATTGCTGAAGCAGTGCGATCGCCCGAGCTAGCCTATCAATGGCAGTGGGCGCTGGGCAAAGTGCATGTGCAACAGAACCGGACAGCGCTGGCGCTAGGTAACTACGAGAATGCAGCGGATAGCCTGAAGACGCTTAGGGGAAATTTGATTGCGATCGCGCCCGACCTGAGATTCGATTTTAGAGAACAAGTAGAACCTGTCTATCGAGAATGGGTCGATCTGCTATTGAGTAGTGAAGTTGCCGGAGATATAGGCGAAGAGACAGCCGCAGGTTCGTCTAACCTCCGAAAAGCGCAGATCGCGATCGAATCACTTCAGCTGGCCGAACTTGAAAACTACTTTGCCGAACCCTGCGTTCCCCTCAGTCAAGACATTAGCCAAATTATTGAGAATACGACCTCTCCTACCGCCGTTCTCTATCCAATTATTCTGCCGGGTCGCCTTGAAATACTGCTCAAGCTGCCCGATCAATCTTTACAGCAATACACGGTTGCGATCGCTCAGCTAGATCTCGAAGCACTTCTCAACCAGTTGCAAATTGATCTGCGCCTACCCTTCTCAATCAACCAGCTCAGAACGCTTTCAGCCCAGCTCTACGACTTGCTCATTCGCCCTACGCAACCAGCCTTAGCGCAAAACAACATCGACACTCTCGTCTTTGTTCTAGACGGCTCCTTGCGAAACGTCCCTATGGCTGCGCTCTACGACGGCCAGCAGTACTTAATCGAAAACTACAGCATCGCCCTCGCCCCTGGCCTTCAGCTTGTAGCCCCCCAGCCTATCGCCAACAGAAAGCTGACGACCCTAATCGCCGGACTAAGCGAAGCCCGTCATGGATTTTCTACGCTGCCTTTCGTCAAAGCAGAAGTCTCTCAAGTCCAACAGACTACTAGCAGCCGCGTGCTTCTAAACGAAGACTTTACCGAAGATCAACTCACGACGCTACTCAACAGCGCTGACTATCAGGTTGTTCACCTAGCAACTCACGGCCAATTTAGCTCCGACGCCGAAGATACCTTTATTCTCGCTTGGGATAAGCCTATTCAAGTCGATGAATTCAACACTCTGCTGCGTCAGAGCGATCAAACTAGCGATCGCGTTATAGAGCTGCTGATCCTCAGCGCCTGTGAGACAGCTTTGGGCGATCGCCGTGCTGCGCTAGGAATAGCAGGTGTTGCTGTTCAAGCCGGAGCCCGTAGCACCCTCGCCACCCTCTGGAACCTAGATGACGAAACCGGCGCACTTTTCTCCAACTATTTCTATCAAGCACTGCAACAGCCCGACACTTCTAAAGCCCAGGCTCTGAGGCTTGCCCAGTTACAGATACTCAGCGGCGGCGAGAGCGATAGTCAACGCTATCAGCATCCTCGCTATTGGGCTTCGTACATTTTGCTGGGAAACTGGCTATAGCACTTTAGCGAGTGGATTGTGAAAGTGACTTCACCGCAGCAAGCACTTTTACTGGCTCTGCGCGCGAGGTCTCAAATCCTAATGTTTGCCACCGTTTGTGCCAAGAGCCTGCTGACCGAAGAGACAAAGATCTAGAATGGTGCAGCGATCGCACGCCGGACTTCGATAGTGACAACAGCGCTGACCGTGCAGCATCAGCACCTCGTGATTGTCGTACACCTGCTGAGCAGTCCAATTTTCTGGCAGTTGCGCTTCGAGAATGGCATGAGAAGGCCCAACGCTAACTTTTTTGGGAATTAATCCCGTTCTTACCGCAACGCGGTGATGGTGGCTATCTACGGGCAGAGCTCTACGTCGCAAGGTGCTAAAGGCCAAAACGGCAGCGCTAGTTTTAGGCCCTACGCCAGTCAGGGTTTCCAACCAGGCTCTCGCTTCTGCAACAGAAATATCAGCGAGAAAGTCGACTGAGAGCGTTCCTCTTTCTCTCGTAATCTGCCGAAGAATTTGTTGAATGCGAGGGGCTTTTTGTTCTGGCCAGGTGCAGGGTGCGATCGCCTTTTTTACCGCCTCCGTATCTGCATCTCGAACAGACTCCCAGTCTAGAAACGCTGCTCTTAGCTGCTTAAAAGCGCGGCCAGAATCTTTGTTCTTCGTCCGATGAGACAGTAGAGAAGAGACCAGCTCACTGAGCGGATCGAGATTGTGAAAGTAAGCAATCGGACAGCCATATTCGACACAAAGCTTTTGGTGGATTGCGATCGCTTTGCCAGTCAAATTTTCGCTTTGGTTTGGGCTTTGATCTGGAGTAAGACTGAGTTGCAAAAGAACATAACGAACGCGACTGATTAATACAGTAATGAACTGTGCGCTTAGTTGCGTCTGCCTATGGACTAGCGATGAATATCTGATAGGATCGGATGTACTAGCAAAGTACTATCATGCGTAGAGATTCGATTTTCTATTATCTCTTTCGGCAGGTGCCCACGCTCTTGTTCGAACTTATTCCCGAGTCGCCTGCCAATGCAGACGCTTATCGATTTGACTCAGTAGCAGTCAAAGAACCTAGATTCGAGATTGACGGCGTCTTTCTACCACCAGAAGGGGAACCAGGCCCCGTCTTTTTCGTGGAAGTGCAATTTCAGAAAGATCAACGGCTTTACGAGCGCATCTTTGCTGAGACGGCGCTCTACTTCTACCGCAGCCGAGAATGCTTTACTGATTGGCAGGTCGTCGTCATCTATCCTTCGCGCAGTACTGAACAAAGCAATTCTTTTCCACACCGCAGCTTTTTGCACGGTGGACAGGTGCATCGAATATACCTCGATGAGCTAGGTAGTATTCGGCAGATGCCTTTGTGGGTCAGCTTGATGATGCTGACTACTGTAGACAAAGCCCAGGCAGCTGAAGAAGCTATAGATTTGCTGAGCCGAGCACAAGCGGTACCAGCACCTGAAAGTCGTGCCATCATAGATATGGTTGTGACCATCATTTCATATCGGTTCGGACAAATTACCCGTCAGGAAGTAGAAAGGATGCTGAATATTACTTTTGAAGAAACCGGCGTCTACCAGGAAGTCAAAGAAGACGCCATGAGAGAAGGTTTGAAGGAAGGCTTGAAAGAAGGACTTATAGAAGGCTTGAAGGAGGGCCGACAAGAAGGTCGCCAAGAAGGTCGCCAAGAAGGTCGCCAAGAAGGTCGCCAAGAAGGTCGCCAAGAAGAAGCGGCTAGACTTATTATTCGTCTGCTCAGAAAGCGCTTTGATGAACTGTCAGCAGATGTTCAAGCGTCAGTCACAGCGCTGCCATTAACTGTTCTAGAAGATCTAGGCGAAGCACTGCTTGACTTTTCAGATATTTCTGAGTTAAGAGGTTGGCTAGCAGCTCATTCTAGCTAGGGTACGACTGATTACTAACTGACCGCCACATAACTGACTGCCACATAACTGACTGCCATAGTAGTAGACAGTTATATTGATGAACGCATCCGTCTACGAGCGCTTGGCGATTGGTGGCTTTCTTATCTGTATATATATGTTGCGGCATATGTATGCGGCGCTGAAAAGACCTTTTCACGCCTATTTTGAGCAGAAGTCCAGATCTACCGCTTTAGGGTGATGCCCTACTTTTCTAAATATGTCAATATTCCTAAGTAGATAAATCTGAAATCAATACTTTATGAATAGTAAGTCTAGCTCTTCTAACTTAGTCAGCAGATATTTGAAGGGGATTGGCCGGTTCCCTTTGTTGACTCATGAGCAAGAGATTACTCTAGGAAAAACTGTACAGCAACTAGTGAAGCTTGAATCGATTCGAGATGAGCTAACTGAATCAATAGGCAGAACGCCTACTTGGGCTGAATGGGCCGAGGCGACTGAGTTCTCTCCAGAAGAGCTGGAAAAAACTGTCGAGATCGGGCTGCGAGCAAAAGATAAAATGATGCGCTCGAATTTGCGTCTGGTGGTCTCGATTGCGAAAAAGTATCGGGGCAGCAAGCTCGATATGATGGACCTGATCCAGGAAGGAAGTTTGGGTCTGTGCCGTGGCGTTGAGAAGTTTGACCCGCTCAAGGGCTATCGGTTTTCAACCTATGCGTACTGGTGGATTCGTCAGGCGATTACGCGAGCGATCGCAGATACTGGTCGCACCATCCGTCTGCCTATCCACATCAACGAAAAGCTATCCAAAATTCGTAAGGCTCAGCGCGAAGTTTCTTTAGAGCTAGGTCGCCCGGCTACTGTTTCTGAAGTCGCTGAGAAGGTGTCTCTACCCGTCGAAAAGGTTCGCGAACTACAGAGACAGAGCAGACTGCCGCTTTCGCTAAATATGCGAATTGGCAGCGAGCAAAATACTGAGCTGGGAGCGCTGATAGAATCAGAAGACCAGTCGCCAGAAGAATATGCAACGCAGAGTTTGTTGAAACGAGACATTAGTCAACTGCTTGCTAGGCTGACAGAGCGCCAGAGAGACGTAATCAGCATGCGCTTTGGTTTAGATGATGGCAGAAAGAAAACGCTGGCCCAGATCGGTCAAAATTTAGACATCAGCCGGGAGCGTGTTCGCCAGATTGAGCGTAAGGCGCTAAGGGTACTACGTCGTACGGGGCACGGTCTAAAAGAGTATACGATGGCCAGCTAATCAGCAGTCGGCGAGGCGCTAGCTAAAGCCGCCGGATATAACAAGCCGAAACGGCAAGCCGAAGCAACAGGAGTGTTGAGGCTGCTCTTGGGATAGATGCATTGAGAGAATTTCTCTAGAATAATGAGCGGATTGCTTTATAGCTGCCGCTCGTTTTTTCGTGAATAAAATTTCTGTTCTAACGCTGACTCGCGATCGCTCTAGCCATCTCCAAAATCTCTTAGCAGGGCTTGCCTGCTCTAGGCGTGTACCAGATGAATGCGTAGTCGTTCATATGAATGAACCAGCAGAATCTTTGGGCAACTGGCCTTTTGCCTGTCATCATCGTCGATACGACAGCGGCGATATTGCATTGCCCCTAGCCCAAGCCCGCAATTTTGCAGCACAGACGGCAGTCGGAGACTTGTTGCTGTTTTTAGATGTTGACTGTATACCAGGCGCAGGTCTAATAGAGGCTTATGAACAAGCTTACAACCAAATGCCTACGGCGATCGCGATGGGTGCTGTTCGATACTTGCCAGAGTTTGTAGATATTGATTGGAAAAACCTAGAAACGGAGTCTTTACTTTATTCACAAAGTAGACCTAATGCTAAACGAGATGTTTCCGATCTGAACGGTCTATCGCCAGAGACTAACTACGGCCTATTTTGGTCGCTTTCTTTTGCGCTATCTCGCTCCATATTCAATCAGCTAGGCGGCTTTAGCAATTGCTACCCTAGCTATGGCGCAGAAGACACAGATTTTGCCTGGAAAGCAAGAGAGCAAAATGTACTGCTATTCTGGGTGCCAAAGGCAATAGCTTATCACCAATATCACCACAGCACTGTTCCACCCTGGCACAATTTCGACAGCATTGTCCACAATGCTCAAGTCTTCTATCAGCGCTGGCACGAATGGCCAATGAGCGCTTGGCTAAAGGTATTTGCCGATGAGGGATACATCAAATGGTCAATAGCGGGCGATCGGCTTGAGGTGCTGCGATCTCCTTCTCTCTAGTCTGAGTTACTTCAGTCTGATTAGCAGATGAATCGGTAGATGAATCGATGATATCTAAGGTGTCTTCTAGATTAGTGTCTTCTAGATCTGGATGTTTGGCGCACTGTTTAACGCCTTGTCTGGCGCACTGTCTAGCGATATCGGCAATATGCTGTGCGGCACGTTTAGGCGCATCTGGGTCTTGAAGCGACTGCCACCGGGTTGAAGAAAGTGCGATCGCCCGCTGCCAAAGCTCAGGCCAGTCGGTGGGATCCGGCCACTGGCGAGAAACAACGCTCAGGCTCATAGCGTCAATCACTGCCGCTTTACAATCTTGTTCGTCAAAGTATCTCTGAGCTGGAATGCAGATAGAAGGCACCCCCGCCGCGCCAATTTCCATCGTAGAATTGTGTCCAGCATTCGCAATTACTAGGTCGGCCTGGCAGAGATAAGGCCACACATCTTGAACCAGTCCAGGCGAATGGATAAAAGGCGACTGGATCAAATCTGCGCCCAAGAAATGCCACCGCCACTGTGGTGTAGACTCGGCGGCTGTAATAACATCCTGCGGTGTGATCTGTGTACCGCCAAAGCCTGTCATTACTAGGATGTTTGGCTTTTCGGTGGCGTAGTTCGGTGGCGCTGTTCGTGCTTTTTCTCTGCCTGCGAACCGACTAAACCCGCCACTATAAAAGGTTTTCTCTCTAACCCACTGCGGACAATCTGATTGTTCTAGTTCTTCAGAAAACGGTGCTAATAGAGAACAGGCCCAGTCGTAGGCTAAGGTGTGTCCTTTGTCCCATCGCCGACCGTGCTGCCTACCGTAGATGACTGGAATGCCGCACATCCTCGCTAGGATAGATGCCTCCAATCCTACGTCTGAAACCACCAGATCCGGCTTCCATCTGCCGAGGAAAGAGACCATTGCGACCGTAAATGGCGTATTGTCTCCGTGATTCACTAAAAAGTCGTGATACTCGTGGGCAATCTGTTGCTGCACAAACGGATTATGAGATTGAGGGCCGTAGCTAGGTACGCTGACTCGCTCGATTGGGCGATCTAAGGCTGCGACCTGTGGCGGGCCGTCCATTCCTACTACTGCTAGCTCAAAGTCTGAAGGAAGATGGGGTGCGATCGCCTCAAATCGTCGACAGTGCCCAGCCCCTTGTAGATTCAAATAGAAGGCAACTCTCATACTGCTCACTGGCCTGCTAACTAATTTACTAACTGGCAATGCCTACTAAAGACTGCATTGGCTCGATTACATGATGTGGCTTGCGTTGATCCAACCGGCGCTGAGTCACAACCAGTTGGCGATACCGCTTTTCATAGCTCTCTATCATCGCGTCGATATGACAGAAAGTCGCCGCCCGTCTTCGGCAGTCTTGATGGGATAGCTTTGCTGCTGCCGATACAGCTCCTGCCAATGCTTCAGCCGTTCTCTCTTCTACCATCACACCACATTGAGAGGTCAAAATCTCTTCTGCTGCGCCGCTGCGGAAAGTAGCCACAGGCGTTCCCGAAGCTAACGCTTCGGCATAGACAAAGCCGTAAGGCTCTTCCCACATAGGCGTATTGACAAAAACAGTTGCTTGTAGAAGTGCTTGCTTGATCTGTGCGTGCGTTAGGTGGCCTAGATAGGTCACTCTGTTGCTGCCTGTTCTTCCTACGCGCACATCTTCTAGCAAGGGTGAGATCTCTTTCTCGAAATAATCTTGATCACCAATTGGCCCTGCGATCTCGATGTTATATCCCGCTTTAAGCGCGGCTCGCATAGCTAGGTGGGGAGCCTTCTCCGGCACAAACCGACCATACCAAAGTGCTTGCTTCGCTTGCTTTTTAGCCAGCGTGTTGGCCGACATAGGCCAACTTTCAACATCGATGCCGTTATAGACCACATCAGAATCAATTAGTGGTTTCCAATCCTTTGCCAAACTATTAGAAACAGAAACAGCCAGCAGTCTATTGAGCGTATTTCTAGCTGAAGCGTATCGAACCGCGTCTGCTAGCTCCTTATACACAGGGGTGTGCAGTACTGTCAGCATAGGCATGGGCAGATCAGCCGCGCTCAATAGCAAGAACGGATGGAGAGCATTGTTGTGTACAACGTCAAATGGCTGCTGACAAAGCTGTCTGATTACACTAGCGTAGGCTGACATGTTGCAAGCCTGACGGCCCAAGAGCGTCTGAGCGTTTAGATTGTTAACAAACGCATGTTCGATGCAGGACCAAAGTCCTAGCTCAGGATCAGAATCACCACTCGCGAACAGGGTGACATCGTGACCTTTTTCGATTAGTTTTTTGGCGAGCCACCACGTATGAGATTCCATTCCCCCTGCAAAAGGCTCGGCAATAGGGTGGTGTAATAGTCCAATAATGGCAATCTTCATCGGAGCTCTTTAATACAGTTGGAAGAGATAACAGACGAGCACAAGCAGGCCGGGTAGAAAGTTTACGGCTTTCTTCTGTCAACTAAGCCAGGCTTATCGGTCAAAACCATTAGGATCAAAACCATTAGACAGTAGGCTGCTTGAAATAGGAAAAATAAGAATGCACCCTCACTTTTCTACAGGTGTTAAAGCCTTTATTCGAGCTGTTTTATTAAGACCTAATTTTATTAAAAGTGTATCTATAGAGCGAAAGCGTATCTAAAAATAGCCAGATGGAGCTCTGCACTAGATTGAGCTACCACCGTCGACCGCTAAAACTACGCTAGACAAAATGTAAATTATTTATTAAAAAACTTCTATCTACCGTAAGGAAAGGCTTACGTCTGTCGGTAGGTAGACATATCTGAGCGCATCTATAGTGAATTCAGCCACGAACAGATTTGTTTCGATTAGCGACTTATTCTCTTAGTTTGCCTCGCCAGTGCAAACTGTTTCGATTGAGCTGACGAACTGACTCTGGATTGCTTAACATCTCTTCCGCGATTGCGATCGCTTGCGCTAACTGCTCCTCGTTCAGTTGCTTGTAGGCAGGTAGCTGTCGAGACAGATACTCATACCAGCACGCCTCAAACAAATTATCTAGAATGATTCTGGCAAAACAGTGATTGAAGCGTACGGGCATAGAAACCTGTTTTGCTTTCTCAGGAAGCTGTTCATTGATAAGAGACAGATATTGAGCTCTTAGACTATCGATCGCGTCATTCATTTATCTACCAGGCTTCTTTCTACCGAGCTCTTTAAACAACTCATCACTGGGACAGAGCACGTATACCAAAAAACTTTGCTAAACGTAAAGCTCTAGATCTTTATCTTCGGAACGAAGCTGGCATGGAAAACTACGACGTAGTTATTATTGGCGCGGGTCACAATGGCCTTGTTTGCGCCGCTTATCTGTTGAAAGAAGGGTATAGTGTAGCGCTATTAGAGAAGAGCTCGATTCCAGGTGGAGCGGCAACAACCGAAGAATTAATGCCGGAAGAAGCACCAGGATTTATGTTCAATCGCTGTGCTATTGACCACGAATTTATTCATCTTGGTCCGGTTATTGAAGAACTAGAGCTAAACAAATATGGACTAGAGTATTTATTTTGTGACCCAACTGTATTTTGTCCACATCCAGACGGCAAGTACTTTCTATCACACAAGTCTGTAGACAAAACCTGCAATGAAATCGCTCAGTTTAACCGTCGTGACGCCGAAAAATACAGAGAGTTCATTGATTTTTGGCAGCGATTCACTAAAGCAATTCAGCCCGTATTCAACGCCCCCCCACAGGCTATTTTCGATATTCTTGGTAACTATGACATCAAAAGCATTCAAAACCTACTGAGCATCTTGGGCGGACCTCATAAGTCCCTCGATCTAATTCGCACCATGCTAACGAGTCCTAAAGACCTTTTAGAAGAGTACTTTGACTCTGAGTTCATTAGAGCTCCGCTTGCCAGATTAGCTTCTGAATTTGGCGCGCCGCCTTCGCAAAAGACTATCTCTGTCGGCGGCATGATGATGTCGATGCGGCACAACCCTGGAATGGCCCGCCCCAGAGGTGGCACAGGAGCACTGATACAAGCTTTGGTCAACCTGGTGAAGGCAAAAGGAGGGGCTATATTGACTGAGCAAAACGTTAAGCGTATCTTAGTTGATGGAAAAAGAGCGGTTGGCGTAGAGGTGCAAAATGGAACAGAATATCGGGCGAAATACGGCGTGATCTCGAACATTGATGCCAAACGGGTATTCTTGCAGCTTCTAGAGCCAGGAGATGTGGCAGCGGTTGACAAAGATCTCAGAGAGCGACTAGATAGAAGAATTGTTAACAACAATGAAACAATCTTGCGAATTGACTGTGCGCTCTCGGAAGTGCCTCGATTTGAGCATCACAACCATAGAGACGAGTACCTGGTTGGTTCTGTTCTAATTGCTGATTCGGTGCGCCAGGTTGAGATTGCTCACCAGGAACCTGAGGTTGGCAATATTCCCGATGCCGATCCTTCTTTCTATGCAGTCGTGCCGACAGTGCGAGATCCGAGTATGGCTCCTGACGGGCAGCATACGCTATGGGTAGAATTCTTTGCACCGTACCAAATTAATGGAGCGCAGGGGACCGGCTTTGCCGGAACTGGCTGGACAGATGAGCTAAAGAACAAGGTTGCCGATCGCGTGATTGATAAGCTGGCAGACTATGCGCCAAATATTAAGCAGTCGATCATCGCTCGAAACGTCGAGAGTCCGGCTGAGCTAGGCGATCGCCTGGGCGCGTACAAGGGCAATTACTACCATGTCGATATGACACTCGATCAGATGGTATTTTTCCGACCGCTGCCCGAGATTGCTAACTATACTACGCCGCTTGAAGGACTTTATCTAACTGGTGCGGGTACCCATCCAGGGGGTGCTATCTCTGGTATGCCAGGGCGTAACTGTGCTCGCACTTTCCTTAACCAGCAGCAGCCCGTTCTCAATCGCCTACGAGAAATTGGCAAAACGGTTTTCCCTAAGCTGTCTTAGGCATTGCCTACTAGTAGTTTCTAGTCTTACTAACTTCTCTATAGGCACCTTATGACTGCTACCTCAACCTACTCTCGACAGAAATCCACTAGTGATCGCCCGCTCTCATCGTCACCTAGTTTATCGTCCCAATCGTCTAGTTCAGCTGCAGAGCTGTTGCAAATGTCAGCAGAGATTGCTGAAAAAGCAGCGCTAAATGCGGCTTCGGTTGATTGTATCGGGGGGTTTCCGGCAGAGGATTTTAGCGCTCTAGCTGAGGCAGGTCTTTTGAGCGCGCCGCTACGTTCGGACTTAGGCGGGGCAGGGTTAGGCTTTGACGCTAGCCAGATGGGCCTATTGCTACAAATTCTCAAGCAGATAGGTCGCGGCAACTTATCGCTAGGACGGGTGTTTGAGGGGCATGTGAATGCGCTTCAGCTTGTTCAAACCTTTGCGACAGAAGAGCAGATTCAGACGTTTGCCAAAGATGTTCATCATCAAAAGGTGTTTGGTGTTTGGAATGCGGAGGCGGCGGATGGGGTAAAGCTACATCCGCTAGGCGCTAGGCGCTATCGGCTAGAAGGCAGTAAGACTTTTTGTTCGGGGTGCGGCTATGTAGAACGGCCTTTTGTGAGTGGAATGCTACCGGATGGGGGTTGGCAAATGTGCATCGTACCTATGGAGAAGGTGGAGGTAGCTGTAGACCCGGACTGGTGGCAGCCGCCAGGAATGCGAGCTTCTGCTAGCTATAAAGTTGATTTCACTGGGGTAGAAATTGGCCCAAACGAGGTGATTAGCGAGCCCGGTGATTACTTTCGGCAGCCTTGGCTCAGCGGCGGTGTGGTCCGATTTGCAGCGGTGCAGCTAGGCGGAGCAGAGGCGCTGTTTGATGCAACTCGTGAATATTTGCAAGATTTAGGGCGCACGGATCATCCGCATCAGCAGGCACGGTTGGGGAAGATGGCGATCGCACTCGAACAAGGCAATCTCTGGCTACAGGGCAGTGCTGCTCAGATCGAAAGATACGCCGCCATTTTTGGAGGAATGCCAAGCCAACCCCATCCAAACAGCGCTCAGCTAGTGGGCTACTGCAACATGGTGCGAACTGCGATTGAACAGATTTGCATGGACATGATCCAGCTCTCAGAGCGCTGTATCGGCACCCAAGGATTGCTGCCACCGCACCCAATGGAACGAATTATTCGAGACCTGACGCTGTATCTTAGACAGCCTGCTTTTGATGCTTCTCTCACGGGAATAGGCGAGTATGTGCTATCGAGCGAAGTGCGAGCGATGGAGCTATGGTCTTAGCGACGGCCCTGCCAGTCAAAACAATAGATGCGCTCTTGGAAGAGTACTCACCAGTGCGCCGGGTCGTTGTGGTTGCGCCGCACCCAGATGACGAAACGTTAGGCTGTGGCGGGGCGATTGCTCACTTCTGCCAGCATGGCATTCCGGTTCAGGTGATGATTATGAGCGATGGCACCCAGTCCCACCCTAATTCCAAACGCTTTCCGGCTGAAGCGCTAAGGCAGATAAGAGAATTAGAAACGGGCGAAGCTCTGAAGCTGTTAGGCACTGAAAACATGACGTTTTTTCGATGGCCAGATACGGCGGTTCCCAGTTTAGGAGAGTCGCTCGGTCAACAAGAAAGGTTTGCTAAGGCAGTCCAGCGGTGCGATCGCTATTTTCGTGCTTATTTACCCGATCTAGTTTTTTTGCCCTGGCAGTACGATCGGCACTGTGATCACCGAGCTACCTGGCAAATCGTTCGTTACTGCCTAAAGTCGTGGGCACAGCCGCCCCGCCAGCTAGCCTATTCGATATGGGGCGATGACACTGCTGGTCTAGCGTCTTTGCCAGCAGGGGAAACGGGCTGGCGGCTAGATATTCGCTCAGTCGAGAATCTGAAGCGGCAGGCAGCCTTTGCCCATCGGTCTCAAACAACAGGTTTGATCGACGACGATCCCGCTGGCTTTCGGCTCACTGCGGAAATGCTCAACAACCTAATCCAGCCCTATGAAACCTACCTAGAGGTCAAATAATGTCTTCATCGCATGATGCAAAGTCCGCTTCTGTCCCGCCTGACTATTTCGAGAAGATGTATGCGGCTGATCTGGATCCTTGGGACTTTGAAACGAGTGAATACGAAGCTAAGAAGTATGCAGCGACGATATCAGTACTGCCGCGATCGCGATACCAATCGGCCTTTGAGATTGGTGGATCGATCGGTGTCCTCACAGAAAAACTAGCAGCCCGCTGCCAGTCTTTGCTCTCTATCGACGTTTCAAAACAGGCTCAAGGACGGGCAATAGAGCGCTGCCGGCACCTACCCCAAGTCGAATTTAGTATTTTGCAAGTACCGCATCAGTACCCCACGCGCACTTTTGATTTAACGGTTGTTTCCGAAGTTGGCTACTACTGGGGTAAGCAAGATCTACAAACGGCCCAGCAAAAAATTGCCGAGCATTTAGAACCCGGCGGTCATCTGTTGCTAGTTCACTGGACACCGTATGTAGAAGATTATCCGCTCACGGGTGACCAAGTACATGAGGCTTTTTTGCAGGAGGTGGGCACGGTTTATCACTCGTTAGTGAGCCGGCGAGAAGAGCGGTATCGCCTGGACCTGTTGGAGCGCTTTTAGAATAACTACAAGACTTGTCCCGGTATAGTGAGGTCGACTTGAGTCTTTAGAAGATTGACAAATTGCCTGTAGGCGTTGACGCAGCCGCATATTAGCCGCGCTGATTTCAGTGGTTGGCCGAAGCTGACAAGCATCTGTCTGATGAGCCTGATAGTCGGAGACTGTAGCGACTAATCTACCAAAAGTAGAGGCAGTTTCTATGCATCTTTGTAGCCTGGCTTCTGGCACCCCTAAGCCCTTAGCCAGAATATCGGTTGTTCTAACGTAGTCTTTGATGTTGAAGCTGCGATCGCTTTGCAATATAGCCCATACCTGCCGCAGATGCCGCCGAATGAGTATACGACCTTCGGTAATTTCGGGCGATTCCACAAGTACCGTCTGACCTGTCTGACTAGCGTTCGTGAGCGTTTCTAGTAGTTCTGCTAGTCCGCCAGTTGCTCTACCGACCCGGCGAGCGCTAGTAAAAACGCGCACATCTGGGCTATGCCGAATTTTGGCATCGGCCAGCCTTAGCCGCTGATACAAAGCAACATCTTCCTCATCCTTAACTAATGGCAGTCCGCCAACGTGGCCGTACATCTCCGCTGAGATTGCCATATTCGCTCCATAGTACTGGAAATGACGTGGCCAGCAGTCGTGCATTTGAGGGTCGAGAGAGCACTCCATCTGAGCCGAAATATAGGCATGGGCGATATGACGCAGGTAGTAAAGTGAGACTTTTGGGTCGATATCTAGAGTCCTCGACCGACAGGTGATAATTCGACCCCCCACTGCGTCCACGCCTTTATCAAACTCGTTTAGCAACGCGCTGATCCAGTTAGAAGCGACTTGGGTATCCCCATCGGTAGAAGCAATAATGCGATTCTGTCGTCCGATCAGCGAGAGTCGTCGGTAGGCTTCGTCCATCGCCATCTGACGCGCTTTGCCCACGTGCGCGATCTCTTTTGGAAGAGAGGCTTGAACGATCTGAAGCTGCAGGAGTGGATAGCAGGCGCTGAGCTGTTTGGCTACCTCTACTGTATTATCAGTACAATTGTTAGCAAGTACTAGAGTTTCATAGCTATTAGGGCTCAACACATCTCCCCGGCTGTCTACTTGATTTGCTAGCGCTTGGATAACTGCGGGTAGGTTTTCCGCTTCATTGCGAACGGGAATAATGACGCTGACACGACAGTCTGCTAACGGTGGCGAACTAGTTAAGCGGGGAAGCAGAGTTGTTTGCAAACGAGAGCAACCTGAAGAATCATTTGATTCAACAGGCGTCAAAGTTGAAGAATACACAAAGGAACAATCCTTTAAGAGACTTAGTATCTAATTCTCACAGATTGTCTAAGTCTGTTTCTCTTCACAAAGTTGTATCTAGCTACGTCTGTGTACGCAAGCTAGTGATGGATCTATCGCTAGATAGGAATACAGCAGGGTATAACAATGCAACCGCTCTGCAGCTTTGTCTTCAAGTTTATTTTAACTAAGTTTGTTTCACTTGAGCTGAGGGTGACGGCGGCTTGGTGGCAGGCTCGAAATCGAGTAGACGCCATTTGCACAGCGGATAATAAATCCTGTTGCTTTAGGGTTTGCTTGACGTGTTCTGAGCAAGATTCGCCTCGGTAGAGTACTCTGTGGGGACATGAGAATCCCTTACGAGGCGATAGATAGCGCTGATAGGTGTTGATGCTAGAGATGGCTGTGCGGCAAGCAAGCTGGTCAAAGGTATAGACTGGCATCGGCTGAACTGTAGGGAATGCCTGCCTTTTTACCGCAGCGCCAGTGAACGCAACTCCCTCATAAGGCGCATTTGAACGCTACTTTTAGAAGGTAGGGATGATAAGGTGTCATAGCAAAATCGCTCTCACCTCCCAATAGATGAAAGACAAAAGCAATTTGCATTCCTATGATGGACTTTTGATAGCTCGATGCTTCAGATTAGTCTTTTGCAGATCAAATCATCAATAGATCAAAGCGGGCTCAGATCGTATGAGTTGCCTATGAATGAGCTGCCTACGAGTCAGAGCGAAATGGAGTTCGAGAGAGTGGCTCAGGCTTCAGGTCATCAGGAACAGAAGGGTCTTGATCTCGGCGGCCTCGATCGAGGTAGAAGCCAAAGTAGGCAGCGGCGATCGCACTACCCAGATGCAGCCAAACATCGTTGCCATACAGCGGCATCAAACCAAAGAAAGTATTAGCTACAGGAATAAGACCTAAGATTCCTATAAAGCCAAGCCAGACAGCCAATGTATCGACGCATAGGCGAGCGAATGCTTCTGTCCCTGCTACATAGCCAGCAATGCCTGTTAACCCTACGACTAGATAGAGAGAGGCTTCAAAAGCGTTGATTGGAAATAGGCCGTAGAGATAGCCAATGCCGTCAGTGACACCGACCTGTTTCATAATCTCAGGGATCTGAGCGGCTGGAGATACGAGAGAAGGAATTAACCCTGTAAAGCCAAGGACTGAATAGATCAGACCTATAACGAGTGAAAAATAGCGAACTGCCATCGAGATAGATATCCTCTGAATAAAACTACCTTATTAGTACAGCGATTTTCACTATGAACAACCTTGGTCGAAGGGAGTAGGTTTGAACTATCGAAGGACTGGGAATGCTGTCTCAGTTTGCCCTTCTTTGAAGAGCAGCGTAGTCAAACTATAGATGTCAAAAGTAGAACAAGAGATACCGAAGGTAAAACAAGAAACAAAATTATAGAAGAGATCGGTTAAAGCGGAGAAAATATTAGCTGCTATTCACAACAAAATTATTGAAAAATATGACGTGGGGAAAAATTGCGTCAGGAAATGTGGCAGGAAAATAAGTATCGGACGGTGAAGTTACGTATGGTAGTGGTATAGATGATTTTTCTACTGGCGAATGAGTACGCAGATATTGAAAGACCGATTTGAGCTAAAAAAAACGCTGGTCTGTACAGATTTCAGAACGGTTTATTTGGCGTGCGATCGCCATCATCCTCAGCGTCCGCCGTGTCAGGTGATGGCTATTCAATATCGTCAGCGCGAAATTCGTCATCGTTTAGAACGTGAGGCTCAGATTCTAGAGCAGCTAAGCCAGTCTGCCGCTGTTCCTGAACTGATTGCCTATTTCTACACGGAAGCTGAACATACGCCAGCTACGAAAACCGGCTCTGCAAAAACCAGATCCGCAAAAACCGAGTTCGCAGCGACTAAATTCGCAGAAACCAGCCAGCCTTATGAGCAAAATCTCGACCGCCAAAATACTTTCTACTTTGTGCAAACACATATCTCTGGGCACCCGCTCAGCGTTGAGATTAAGCCGGGCAAACGGCTTAGCGAAAGCTATGTCGTCAAGCTTATCCAAGATGTTTTAGTCAGTCTGAATTCTATTCATGCTCAAGGTGTGGTTCACCAGCAGCTACATCCTCAGCATCTGATTCGACAAGACAAGGACGGTCAAATTTTCCTGACTTACTTTGCTGATCTTTCTCGATTAGAAAGAAGTGAGGTAGACGCCAGCGGCAACCTATTCACGGTTGTGCCAATGAGCCCTCATGCATACGTTGCGCCCGAACAGCTCCAGCCAGACTACGACCAGAATCCTCAGCCCGCGAGCGATCTGTATGCGTTAGGACTGATCGCAATCGAAGCGTTGACAGGCCGCTCTCACCACGACTTTAGCTACGATCCCGTTAGAGGACTGATGTGGCGAGAAGGCGTAGAAGTGAGTCTGCACTTAGCAGAGTTTATCGATCGGCTGGTGCGGCAAGACTGGCGCGATCGCTTTGATAGCGCCAAGCAGGCAATGGATACTTTGAGTCAGGGATGCGATCGCCAAAGAATTGCTCAAAATAGCCGTTTACCTACCGTGATTGCCGCCCCAGGCGCTCAGCCATACAAGACCGCTATTCAACCTGGTCGATCTAGTGCTAACTGGCCGTCGCTTCCGCCCAATCGCAGTGGTGGCGGCAGTGGCGGTGCAGTGGCGAAGGCCGCCGCTAGCCCGCCTGCAAGTCCTACCAGGTTCTCTAGGCCCCAGCCGCTCAATCCTCGCCTCTTCAAAATTTTTGTCACTGGTGTCGCTGTCCTACTGATGCTTGGCCTCAGCGTTAGAGCTTACCAGTGGGGCCGATACCGTCTATCTCGCCTGCCTCAAGACTGGCAAAGCTGGACTGCTAATGTTCTGCCAGCATCCGATTCGAACGCGCCAGATAACGCAGCAACCAATGTAGCGACCAATGCTGCTAAGCCGTCCCAGCTTACTAATCTGCTAGAAGACGGTAGCATCTTACTCAGGCCCGAGGCGGCAGATGCCTACTGGAGAATGTTTGCGGCAGCTAGAGCAGAAGGCATCGAACTATACGCCCTATCCGGCTACCGCGAACCGGCTCAAACGGCAGAGGGTGCTTCAAATGATGACGCTTCATCTGCGAGCGTCAGCGACTATCATACGGGATACGCCGTTGATATTGGTGGCAGTGAAAAATCAACCGATCGACAGCTCAGCTTCAGAAGAACAGAGGCTTTTCGGTGGCTAAAGGCAAACGCTCAGACCTACGGCTTTGAACTGTCCTCTCCCAAAAGAGGGCTGATAGGCTCTTCTCCTGAGCCCTGGCACTGGCGATACAATCCGCAAGCTGACAAGTCCAAGAACTAATTTAAGAACTGATTCCTCCATGCAACCCGTCGATTCATCGCAGCGCTTGATGGCTTACTACAACAAGATACCCAGTACACTTTTGCTGGCGGGTGGGATAGCAGGCACTGCTTATTATCTTTGGAGCGCCACTCAGATAGGCAATAGTCTTTCTCCTTTGACTGGACTGGCAGTTGGATTCTTTGGTTTGGGCTGCTACTGCTTGCAACGCCCCTATTTCTTACTAGAGTCCCAGCGACTGACCGTGTACAACTTGCTAGGAATGGAAAAGAAGCGATACACCTTTGAATCTTGGGACGTTGTGAAAGCAGATAGTCGTCGGATTTATATAGACGATAACGGCATTACCAAGAAGGTGCCTGTCACGCCTTGGCTAGTTAAAGGAGACGATTGGGCGGTGATGCGAAGCCTGCTATGAGATATTAGGATGCTACAGCTCGTAGAAGCTGCTCAAGCCCAAAGTTTTGCTTAATACAGTCAATATCAATTGAGCGGCCACCAGACCATACCTGGACGGTGGATAGCTGCGCGTCAGTCGGCCTTGGCACTGCTTTTAATTGCCCGTCTTCCCATAGTTCCATCACCAGCAAATCGACAGGCACCAGCAGTTTAGATCCGTTATCAAGCGAGATCTCAAAGCACCGTCCCTTTGCTTCATAGCTGACAGACTCAATCAGCGTTGTGATGGGTTTAGTTGCGAGCATCTTAGGGTCAAAGTTGTTTTGCTGATAGCTGTGCCGTCATTAGGAGGGTATACCCAGAAGAGTCTATTATAAAAGGCTAAGGAGGAGCTATGGCTGACAGTTCTGAACCGCAAGGCGAAAATACTCCAACTGAAGAGCGTTTAGAGATTGAATCTCAGCTCTTGCGAGACTATCTGGCAGACATGGAAGAACATATGTCAGCTCAGGCAGAACGTTGTCGGATAGAAATGAGAGAGTTGGAATCCCAATGGAACGCTAGGTTAGCCGCTGCAGCCAAACGGACTTCAAGCAGTATCAACGCAGGGGCTCTGACGCAAGTTTCAACTACATATGCCATTCCCCAGTCGAAAAGAAAGGGGTGGATCTCTGACATTTTTGATTTTCCATCTTTTTTGTTGGCTTCCTTAAATGGCGAAAACCGGCTTGCCAGGAATCGTCAACTTCAAAAGAAATATATTGAATTCCTTCCCGAATCAATTGCAAGATTTGAAACTCGCATTCAACAGCGACAGTCCGAAAGTGCGAAGTTGAGGGAAGACACTCAGGATATGCTATCTAGCCTAGCAAAGATAGTTGCAGAGCTATGAGCCTTTCAGATATAGCTACCTTCGGAAAAAAGTTGCTTTTCTTGACTGAGCGAGTAGACAAAAATGCCGAAGAGATTAGAGCCCTCCGCTAAGACCTCAAGACATTAACGGATTTCACCCAAAAAGTAGCTTATGCAGTTAAACGGAATCAAGCGAGTGCAGAGGACAAGGATACAATTCTAGTCCAGAAGCTAGAGAACGAGTTACTCAAGCTTGAAAACCGACTGCTGTCCTCAAACCAGTGCCCTCCACTAAAAGATGGGAGCGGTCCGCGTCCGACAACAGAGTCATCGGACCAGTAACCCTTGTCTTACTGGTCTTTGGCGGGGTTCAACCTCCGAGGTATCAGTATTACAGGAAAGACCTTTCAGCTCTCTTCTGACAGTAGTTTTGGGCTATAGTCTCAAACCTAAACCGTCCCCCTTTGCTGAACCACGCCTTCTATTCTCTCTATCTCTTAATTCTTCGCCAAGAACTTCTCTAGCTCGCTCAGCTTCTCCGCATCAATCTTCGTTTGCATCGGACAAAACTTTGGCCCGCACATAGAACAGAATTCGGCTGTTTTATAGATATCAGCGGGTAGCGTTTCATCGTGATACTCACGGGCGCGATCGGGATCTAGAGATAGTTCGAACTGTTTGTTCCAGTCGAAGTTGTAGCGGGCACGGGAGAGTTGGTCATCGCGATCGCGTGCGCCCGGACGGTGACGGGCAATATCAGCCGCATGGGCCGCAATCTTGTAGGCGATCAGGCCATTGCGAACGTCTTCTGCGTCGGGCAAGCCCAGATGCTCTTTGGGGGTGACGTAGCACAGCATCGCCGTACCATGCCAGCCTGCCATCGCCGCGCCAATAGCAGAAGTGATATGGTCGTAGCCCGGTGCAATGTCTGTTACTAGCGGCCCTAGCACATAGAAAGGCGCTTCAGAACACTCTTCCATCTGCTTTTTCACATTCATTTCGATCTGGTCTAGCGGGACGTGGCCAGGGCCTTCTACCATCACCTGCACATCGTGCTTCCAGGCTCTACGGGTCAGATCTCCTAGTGTCTTTAGCTCGGCAAATTGGGCTTCGTCGGAGGCGTCATGCTGACAGCCAGGCCGCAAAGAATCACCCAAACTAAAAGAGACGTCGTAGCGCTTGAAGATCTCGATAATGTCGTCGTAGTGGCTAAAGAGCGGATTTTGCTTGTGATGGTGAAGCATCCACTGGGCCATGATGCCACCGCCGCGCGACACAATGCCTGTCAAGCGACCCTTTACCAGTGGCAAGTGCTCAATCAAAATGCCCGCATGGATAGTCATGTAGTCTACGCCTTGCTGCGCGTGCTTTTCGATGATGTGCAAAAAGTCTTGCGCGTCTAGATTCTCAATGCTGCCGTGGACGCTTTCTAGTGCCTGGTAGATCGGTACAGTCCCGATGGGAATCGGCGAGCTGTTGATGATGGCAGTGCGAATTTCGTCGAGATTGCCGCCGCCAGTAGAGAGATCCATCAGCGTGTCTGCGCCATATTTGACCGCTAGATGCAGCTTGGCAACTTCTTCGTCGATATCAGAGGAGTTGGGAGAAGCGCCAATATTGGCATTAACTTTGCACTTACTGGCGATGCCGATGGCCATCGGCTCTAGGTTGGGATGGTTGATATTAGCAGGAATGATCATCCGGCCTCTTGCTACTTCGTCTTTGATCAAAGAGACGGGCAGATTTTCTCGTTTAGCCACATACTCCATTTCTTCGGTGACTAGCCCTTGGCGGGCGTAGTGCATTTGAGTCACGTTCTTTTGACCCTGGCGCTTGGCGATCCAGCTAGTGCGTAGCGCAGCAGATGGCGTAGAAGGTTGAGTCGAATCCGTATTGAGTGATGGGACATGAGCATTTGTTGTATCTTTTGTGGTTTGTTCTGGTGAGAGATTTGCTGATTTGGCTGGAGCTGACTGTTTGGAGTTCAATTGACCCGTCATTGCGAATTACCTATTGGGGGTTGGATAGTGAGTTTAGACACTGTCTAGACGTTCTTATCCCAACCTTTGCTGTGCCTAATGAGCAAAGGTTGTGGACTCAGCACTTTTCCTTTCAAGCATTTACCTGAACTTGAGTAAGAGAAAAGGTGAGGGGATGAAGATTAGTAAGTTGTATTAGTAAGGTTTTACCTGAGCTAAATCGCTGTAGTTAAAGGGTTTGATTTTGTCTCTTTTGAAGCGTTTGTTTATGAGCTGACAGAGAAGCGTAATCAGAACTGAACTGAATAAAGCAGCGGCAAAACTGTTGAGCAAATCGCCGCCGCCAGGAATGGCAAATAAGGGTGAAAAGTCTGGTTTCGGGAAAAACAATGTGCCGATCGCAATGCCAACAACAGAACTAATAAAGGCATCGCTGGCGCTTTGATAGCGGCTGTATAAGCTGAAGATGATGGGGAACAGGAGCGCGGCGCAGATCAGGTCGGCAACGAAAAAGAGATAGAGGACGCTGTAGCCTTGAGCTGCGATCGCAACTGCCAAAAGACCCACAGCCACCGTCAAAATGCGAGAAATCATCAGCACCTGAGCCGGTTTTTGAGACAGCCGCAGCAAATCCACCGTAAATACAGCGCTGATGCCGTTGAGCATCGTGTCTAGGCTACTCATCACTAGCGCCACCGCCAGCAGTACGACTGCCCCGAGTAGCCAGCTAGGAATGGCTAGGGTTTGCAGCAGATCAAAAAACGCTGTCGTCCCGCTCAGCTCGAAGCCAGCCGCGATGACACCTAATAAACCTGAGAGGAACAGCAGCGGCAAAATCACCAGCGCCGACCCCAAAAAAGCGCGTCGAACCGTCTGGTCATCTTTGCAAGCGTATACTCTTTGCCAGTTTCCTTGATTAAACAGTTCAGCGGCAATGATGGCAATAATCAGCGTTGCGCCGAACCGAAGCCCACCCACATTACCAAAGGACAACAGCGCTGGCAGATCCTCGGCAACAGGTGCAAAAGCGGCAGTCCAGCCACCGAGCGAAATGATCGTAGCCACAAAGCAAATCAGCAGTAGCGGCACAATCAAGATGAACTGAGCGGCGTCAGTCAGGATAGTAACTTTGAGGCCGCCGTAGGTGGTGTATAGAAAAACGGCAGTGATCACGACTAGAGAGGTGGTTAATAGCGGTACGTTGGCCACTAGCTGGAGGGCCTGGGCGATCGCAGTCAATTCCGCCGCCAAATAGACAAACATGTATAACAACATGACGCTGACAGTCAGTAGATACATTGCCTGTCCCCAAAGATTACCGCTCGTTGTGAGCTCCTTGCTTGGTTCGTTCCTGAATTCAACTAAGGTGATGTGCTGAGGACGCGCGGAGAGTGGGTCTCTAGATGCCTGTTGACCGAGTGCCTGCTGACCGGGTGCCTGCTGACCCAATACCTGTTCCACTGGCTGACCAAAGCGATAGCGAACATACTCATTGAGCGAATGGCCCCACGGCATAATCTGTCGTAGCCTAGGACCGACAAAACAGAACACAAACACCGCCGCCGCCGATCCAATGCAATAGCCCAAAATTGCGCTCAGGCCGCCGAAAGTAGACCCGGCCTCCGCCGGACTAAACAAGATCCAAGCACCCAAAGCAGAGGCCGTGATCGTCGCTAGCGCCATCGGGCCGCCGATCTGGTTACGGCTGACCATATAGTCTTCTAGATCAACCGTTCGCCTGCCTACCTGGGTCAATCCCAGCAGGGCAAAGGTAGCCGTCGCCACCAGCAAAATCAGCAAACTCAATCCCATGCTTCAACGCCTCTTCGTACGCCTGATATAGCCACAGCGCATAGGAAGATCGACGTGAGCTAGTCAAGCTCGCTGACCAAAAAGTCAGACTGCTCGAACTCGAATCAATCATTGAGAAATTTTTCATGCTTTCCTCCGCTGGTATTATCCAGGTTCAGGTTCAGAGGGTATATTCTCAGCCTTATTCCTTCCGGGTTAAGGCACCCCTAGCGCTTATTGACTCAAATGCTATCACTTCCGCTGAGCTTGGCTACAGGCCGTTAACAATCGCAACAAACTTAGCGACAGGCTGTTAATAATTTCATAGATTCCGATGAATCCCTTGACACCACAAATTCACTTGGAAACCAGGTTTTTGGAGCACAAGAAAACTCGATGCTTGGTTCGGACATTTCGTTGTTCACTCAACTATCGGAAGCAGTGACGTTTGAGCATCAGAAAACTGAGGCGTTGAGTTCTACTTTAGTCAAAACCCACTACCTTAGAAGCAGATAGTGATTCTAAGCGAAGATAGTACAGACTCACCAAACTGAAAACGAGGCTTTTCGGAACGATAGAATTGTTTCAAAACTCATAGCAGCTATCATTTGTGAGACACGCTACGAAGCCGAAAAGGTAGAGCATATCTGTGTTTCCTACTTCATGAGCAGTAATAGATTGAAAGTCCAAAAGGAAAGGTTTTTGGGATCTTTCACCACATAGAAACCACTCACGGAAAGTGGCTTACATTGAGCATTCAGCTGATTGAATAACAACGAGAATAAGCATTATCCGCTATCTAGGTCGGTTTGGCAGTTATGAATAAGCGTTCAGTGGTTGCGTTACGCAATTGTCTCAAGGATCTACTGGTTGCGCTCGTCTGTACTTTGTCTGGCTGCTTGTGGTCGGTGATAGGCATACAGTGCTTGCAAGCTACTCACTTTCCCAATTTCCGCGTGATGGACTTTGTTCTATACGCTTGGTTTTCCATAATTGGGTACGCGTGGACAGGGTTAGTTATGTACTCACTGGGAGTCTATAGCGCGGCTTGGCTAATGAGGCAGTTCTACCCTCGCCGCAAACCTGGCTTTGGACCGTCATTTTTAGTCTTGAGCGGGGGCTTCGGTCTAATATTGGGATGTTTGTTGCAATGGACCTGGCAAAAACCAACAACTTACCTCGTCTGGCATATATGTTCATGGGGCATCGTCGGTTCTTCCTTAGCAATATGGGCAACCTGCCAAAGCAAAAACTTTATGATAGGCAGGCGGCAGCTGAGACTTCGAATAGATGTTCCTTTACTACTAATGCTCTCGGTGTTTTGCCTTACTTACACTGGGTTCCCTGGTGCTAATGCCACTCCTCAGGTCAGAGAGCAATGGGGCCTTGAACATCCATCGGGTATGTACGGTGGCGTGAGTACCTTTAAAGGCTGCAAGCCGATTGTAGATAGGGTAGGTAATATTCAGTTTGTAGCACCTACTGAAGGGCCTAACTTTTATGCTAGTGATTATGGGTCGAATCACGGCGAAGGTGAGGTTACATTAGAGGTCGTTGGCAGCCGAGGGACAGGAATTGCTAATTATAAGCATTCTGGGTGGGGGGTATCGCTTTCTCCAGGCAGTAGCAACGTATCATTTACCTATCAAGGCAAGACAGAAAATATCTCCTGCCATAGCTAACTCGTCTGTTCTGTTGAGAGTTTTGCACTTTGCTGATAGGAGTTTGAGTAAGATGGACTAGCGAGGGGTCGGGTAGGTCGGGAGCGTTACCACTCCCTTCCCCCCGCTGGTCTATGTATCTCAATCGTTTGATGTGAACTAACAATTCAGAGATACATCAATAAAATAGGGAAAATTAGTCATAGGCATTCGCTACGGATGCCAAAAAATTATCTGTGGCTATCTTCAATGACCGTCTATCCCCGTCTACTTCATACACGCTGTCACTGGTGTTTCGTCCTGTTTGTGATTACTGCCTTTCCCTTTGTATATCGAACACCCGCGATCGCTCAAGTTAGCGCTGATACCTCTCTTTCGACACGCGTAGAGGTGTCTAATGGCTCCACATTTACTATCACAGACGGACAGCAAGCCGGGGAAAATCTATTCCATAGCTTTTCAGAATTTTCTGTTCCCACTGGCGCAGAGGCTATTTTTGCGCCTGATGCTAGCGTTGGGCGTATTATCAGTCGCGTGACTGGGGGAAATCTTTCTACTATCGATGGGACTGTAGAAGTCAGAGGTAATGCTGATCTATTCTTGTTGAATCCGAGTGGCATTCTCTTCAATGACAATGCTCAGCTCAAGCTAGAGGGTTCATTTGTGGGGTCAACGGCCAGCAGTATTAGTTTCACAGATGGATTTGTGCTGCCAACAGCGCAGACCTCCGCTGCTCCACTCCTTACCGTCAGTGCGCCAATAGGGCTACAGATGACACCAGCATCGGATGAAATTACGGCCCGTAATAGTGGCCATCATCTATCGTTTTCAGATCCCATTACTGACCAATTAATTACGAGGATGCCAAATAACGGCCTATCTGCTGGTGCTGGACGCACAATGGCATTCCTGGGCAATCGCATCAACTTCGAAGGGGGTATTGCAACCGCAGACTCCGGCAATATCGAGTTGGCTAGCGTGACAGAAGGAAACGTACACATTAGTTTCGATAGCAATCAAATTGCGCTAGATACGTCTACCGTAGAGCGCTTTAGTCATATCAGTATGACCCAGCAGGCTTTAGTCAATACCAGCGGTACTGGGAACAACGGAGTACATCTATGGGGAGATCTTATTGAGCTATCCGACAGCTCGATTGTGTTGGTTCAAAACCAAGGCAGCCAGTCAGGCTCCGAACTGTCAGTCACAGCAACAGAGGCAGTTAAATTAGCGGGAATAACCTCAGACGGTAGCTTGGGTAGTGGATTTTTTAGTGAAGCTAGCAGCACTGGAAACGGCCCGCAGATTAATGTGTCAGCGCCGCAGATGTCTATGCAAGGCGGCGACATTCGCTCAGTGACGACAGGCAGTGCGACAGGCGGTGAACTGTCGCTACAAATCGCAGACAGGGTCGAAGCCGACCGCTTCTGGCTCAGCGATTCCGTTTCTAAAGGAAGTATCATTTCTGCTCAGACCTCTGGGACAGGGCAAGCTGGAAATATCGATTTAGAGACTGAGCGGTTTATTTTAAGCAATGGTGGGTTGTTAAGTTCGTATGCCAATGGTGCGGGCGATGGCGGCGCAGTGAATCTAACAAATTTGCGATCGCTAGAACTCATGGCACAAAGGCAAGTCCCTCGACCTAGCGTTATCAGCTCTGCCAGTTTAGGCAATGGCAATGGCGGACGACTATACATACAAGCTGAGCAGGTGACACTGCTCGGATCTGGCGTGATTTCATCCTCTACTTACGGCGCTGGCAATGCCGGAGACGTTGTGATTGACGCCACAGAGTTTGTTGAAATCAATGGCGACCAGCCCGGAGCCGATATTACCAGCCAGATATCATCGACCAGCGAGCGCTTTGGCCAAGAGTTTGTTCGGCGAGCGCTAAGACTACCCACCGTACCCAGTGGTGATGCTGGCAGCGTCGAAATTAATACAGCTCAGCTGAGTGTCATTAACAATGCCGATTTGTCGGTTAGCAACGACGGTACAGGCAACGCCGGAAATATCACAGCCTCAGCAGCCGAAATCACCATTGCTCAAGCAGGAAACATCACCGCGACAACCCGCTCTGGAGAAGGTGGCGAGCTAGACTTAACGGGCCGCGACGTCATACTGCTCAGAAATTTAGGGTTAATCTCTTCTGAAGCAGGAGGTACAGGTAATGGAGGAAACATTATCTTGAGATCTCCGGTTGTACTAGGCGTCGAAAACAGTGACATTGTTGCCAATGCCTTTCAGGGTGACGGTGGCCGCATTACGATTGAATCGATTGCTATCCTCGGGCTAAGGCTTCGCGATGCGCTCACTCCTGGGAACGATATTACAGTCAGCTCGCAGTTTGGGACTAGTGGAACAGTCGAGACTAGCGTACTTGTCAGTAATCCATCCGACGGGACAGTTTCCCTTTCAGATGATGTCGTTGAAGTCGATCAGCAGGTAGCAGCAGGATGTTCGCAGCAACAAGCTAATCAATTCATCACCTCTGGGCGCGGAGGCATACCGGTAAGTCCACATAGTTATCTTGCAAGTAATCGCCCGTGGCAAGATCTTCGCATCCTCCAAGATTTATCGAGTCACCAAGTTGATACTCGCACCTCTGTCTATAATCAGCACACTGGCTCGGAACCGATTAATGTTCAAGAAGCCACTGGGTGGCAACAGACTGAAGCAGGAGAAATTGAACTTATGGACACGGCATCCTCTCCTCTTTCCAGTATGTCGACCACATCTTGCCTAGCGAACTACGATACATAGAAGAGAGAATGCAAGAAGCATTAGTTGTTTGCACTAATAGTCTTATCAGCAGATTCTTGACTATAAACCCAATCTCATTGTCTAGACCTTTTGAGCCATGAGGAAAAACGTATCTCTTTCTGTGTCTCAAAATAGCGTTCTCAAAAGCTTATAGAAGTTTTGAGAACGCTATTTTGAGAGTTCTTTAGCAAGCGTTAAGACACGCTGATAGAGCTGAGAGCTGATACGAAAGCCAGCTTGATTGCTCAAGGCATCCATGACAGGTTGAACTTTGAGAATAAGGCTCCTTTGCTTAGCGATGAGCAGAACACCCAGGATGTCGATGATTGACAGCCCGAGCCGAACCGCTTCTTGCCGTCCTAGTCTTTCATCAATGAGTAGATCATCAGCTTGCAGCTCAAGCGTCAGCGCGATCGCATTTGCTTCTCCAGCATCGAGCCCACGGCCTTGTTGCAGTTGATTAGCCAGTTGAGACTGAGGCAGCGGTCTCGTTTGAACCCAGTTCAGTTTAAGGATAGCTGGAATAGCTGGGTTGCTAGCTGCCACAAGTTCGCTAGCAACTACGTCGGGAACAATGACGGTCTGGTAGATAGCTTCTAGCAGCTAGAGATGCTCGACCACAGCCAAATTGGAAAGAGCGGAGGTATCGCTGACAATAATTACAGCCAGCCCCCGTTACGGAGGCGCTGAACATCCTACTCAAAGTCTTCCACATCATCGTTGCTTCGAGCATCTGCCCTTCGGTGATGCTCTTTTTCCTACCACCTTTACGGCCTTTGGCTCTCGCTGCTAGTCCTGTCAGCGTGCGTTAGTCGTCTACGCTGTCTTGCTCTGCTGGGTATATGACTAGCTGCAGCGTGGCCAGAAATGATCCGCCTCGGCCATCGACCAGTTCATACTGAAACCGATTCGCCACAGGTCTAGCAAGAGGTGCTCTGCTTTCCCGCTCCCAGGGGATGTAGGTGACACTACCATCGCCGTTGTTGACGAGCTGACCGCCGATAGAACTGTTATTGCCAATAGCGCCTAGGCTGACGATATCCTGTAAATCAGGGTCGTAGGCACCTTCTAAAAGGTTGATTGTGATACCTTCACCTTCTCGGAGATCAAAGGAAAGGCGTGGACCGTCGGGTGGCCTGTTAGGCACAGGTTCTGGTTCTGGTGGTTCTGGTTCTGGTGGTTCTGCGATCGCAATGACAACGTTAGCAGTGGCGGTTTCACCCGCTTCGTCTTCAATGGTGTAGGTAAAGCGATCGCGACCCTCCCCTTCACCCCCGTGGTAATAAACAACGCCGCCATCGTCGATGCCGGTCTGTCCAAACTGACCTGGCGAAACATCGATAATACTCAAGTCGCCTGCTGCGGACTCATCATTGGATAGAACGTCAATATAGGTTGATCCTCCGCGTGAAACAGTGCCTCTATCATCCGCTGCCTGAGGAGAGTCTGGTTCTGGCGTGGGTGTGGAC
>NZ_JADEXO010000146.1 GCF_015207105.1 cf. Phormidesmis sp. LEGE 11477 | reverse complement strand
GTTCCACCCCCGCCATTGCCGCCTTGACCAAAGTTGCCAGCCGCTGAGCTGCTGTCAAAAAAGCTACCGCCGCTGCCGCCATTGTTAGCGTCTAAGCCTTTATTACCATCGCCAGCGAAGCCACCCCCACCACCGCCACCGCCGGCGTTGCTACCGTTATAAGCAGAGTTAGCGCCATCGCCACCCAAACCACCGCCGCCTGCACCGTTGATATATCGCCCACCGTCGCCACCAATCGCCTGGTTATCGATGAAAGCACTGTTGGAAACAGAAACCGTCCCATCATAGATAAACAAGGCACCGCCCATCCCCGCGCCGCCACTATTACCATCCCCGCCCCTCGCCAAGCCTTCAGCAAACACTAGATTGCTAAAGTTCACTGTGCCGCTTTTCACAAAGAAAAGCCGATGGGCATTATCTCCGTTAATTGTGAAGTTGGAACCAGCCCCTGTAATCGTCAATGCAGACTCTTCTTCAATCAGCGGCAGCAGACCGCTCAAGGTGATATCGCCTGTGATGTTGATGGTGTCAGCTTGACCGTTATTCTTAGAATCTAGCAGCGCCTGTTGTAGCTCAGCAAACGTATCGACGTTATTAAAGTTAGCCATGTGTCTGTATCTTTGTGAAAAGGTTTAAAACAAAGCAGCAAGCCAAATGGATTTGCTCGTTAGACATAAAAGTTTAGAGAATTCGGCTAGAGAGAACACCTACTCTAAAGTGGGCAATTTAGAATCGATTAAGCCGGGATAGAACGTTTTATAAAACCAGCTAAACTGCTCCTGAATTTGCTGCTGGATTCGAGGGGGAATAGTGTGCTTCGTGGGCGGAGAGATGCGTTTTCTAGTCTCATGCGGATACTTAAATCGGTAGTAGCTATCACTTTCATGGGGCCTTACCGCCAGGTTCTGCGGATCGAACGTCGCGGCAGGCAGCCCTAGCCACTCGTAGATGCCCCCCATCACCGCTGCCGGATCCTGCATCAAATGCTCGAACACCACGTAATACAGTCGGTTTTGCAGCTCAGTGCCCAAGTCTTGCAGAGCAATCATGGACTGCATGGGCTCACCCACAACGCCCTTGGCCGCAAAGAGCCGATCGGCTCGGTCATACCGAGATAAGTTCGCTAGATGATCTGGAAAGTCCAACAGCAGTGTCTTTTGGTGCTGCGCTTCCACGGAGCCGTACACTTGCCCTAGCTCTCGCACACACACCAGCATTTTGAAATTCGGATCTAGATGTGCCACTGTTTCTATATGCTGTAGCCAGCCTCTGTTCTTATCGACGACCCAGCGTTTGTCCGTCTCAGCAAACCAGCCATTCATAAATCCTTGAAACGCATTAGTCAGTCGTTGGTAGGTGAGATCAAAATCTACATCTAGCTGCGCGCGGAAAAAGACATCGTCGCTTAGATGCTGACGCAAGCCAGTAAGCGTAGAGCAAAGCGGCGAGCTGTGACCTGTAGCATAGAGTTCTACATGGTGAGAAAGGAGCTGACAAAGTAGCGTAGAACCAGCTCGGGGTAAGCCAGTGACGTACACAATATTTTGGTTAAGCATTCTTTAGAGGAGATAGATAGCGATTTTTGATCGGAAATCTAGACAAAACTCACTTTGAGTGAATCACTCAACTCAAGGGCATTGGTTTTGATCGCATATTTGTTCTACAGATCAAAAGCCTTACCGTCCTAATCTTCCCAATCAAACTGTCACTATATTCCGTGTTTGCACATAACAATAAAAATTAATATGAGGCCGGGTTGTGGTTCTGTTGATAGCAAGTAATTGGTAATTGCAACGGAGCCAGGCGGCGTTGCCTTATCTTTCAAAATGAGTTGTGTTTGCCTTGTAATTAATTTGTAGATGACTTTCAGGTTGGTTGCGCTGAGGGTGCGGCTACCGGAACGGCAATAGTTGATCGATGTAGAGGCCAATACAAACCTGCAAGGACTGGAGATGACCGAGACTGAACTTGAAGCAGGCATCGTGGCTAAATGACCTATAGCTTTCGAAGAGTTGCTTGGTACATTCTCACCGGCTAAAACCCTTATAGGGCAACGGGCAACTCTTCCCGCAAAGTAAGAATGCATCCTGACTTTGCTATACGATTGAAGCGTAGTGCCCTACTCGGTTCCGTCTGAATCGATGTTGTATTCTATTAGCCTATGTCCGTTCCCTTGCACATCAGCATTTCTGAAAAGCTCCGCCATCAGATAGAAACCGGTGAGTATGCGCCCGGCAAAAAGCTGCCTAGTGAGCATCAGCTAATGGACACTTTTGATGTGAGTCGTATTACCGTTCGCCAGGCGATCGCAAATCTAGTCAATCAGGGACTCGCCGAATCGCAGCAGGGCAAAGGCGTCTTTGTGATGCCTCAAAAAAAGGTCGTCTATTCACTTTCTAGCCCGCTGGTACTGCTAGAACAAGACTTAGCCAACAAAGGCATAGCGCTGACGTTCAAGAATCTAACTTTTCGAAAAGTACGTCCGCCTCAGTCCGTACAATCCATCCTTAATCTCACAGAAAAGTTAGCCTATCTACAGAAAAAACTGCTGTACATGGACGGCGCTGTCGGCGCAATTGACAGCAGCTATATCGTGCCGCCCCTGGGCAAACGCTTCGAGGCCGAGCTTAAGCAGCAGATGACATTTCCTACCCTAGAACGCCAGGCCATTCCGATTGAAAGTATCGAGGCCACTATCGAATGCACCCGCGCCGACTACGAGACCAGTGGCTACTTAGAAGTTTCTTTAGGTCATCCGCTGATTGTCTATCGATACACCGCTCTAACCCTAGAGCAAACGCCAATTCTACACGGCGAAACGCTCTCTAGAGCCGATCGCTTTTGCTACACCTTGAATATAAATAAGAACAAACACACAAACACCTAGAGTGCAATAAATGACTCTAGGTGTAGGAATGAGAATATTAGAAGCAAGTTAGACACTCATAACAACAGGTAGCTTACGATGAATACGTAGGTTCTACTGATGAGCTTTCTACCGGCAAGCTTTTCTTAGGCGGCATTTCCTGGGTCGGTTGCGCCTGTGACTTGGGCTCGTAGAATACAGTCTCAATCGGCTGAGTGTAGGCACTAGGCTTCTTCATTGAGCCTTTGGATCTTTCATACAAACGGGCCGAGCTGCTTTTCCCATAGCCAAACAGAGCGTCATTCCCGGCGTTATCCTCAGATTCGTTCTGTTTAGAAGGCTGATAGAACGAATCTTTTTGAAGCTGGTAAGTCGTTTGATATAGCGTCTTTTCGATGCCGTTAATCGTCGTCAGATCAGGCCGAGAGCCGCCTCGAACGGGCTGATAAAAAGAGTCCTCGCTCGGCTGCGACACGCCAAAGAAAGGCTTAGGCTTAGCAGCATCTGGCATACCGTAGGCCAAAGTCGCCGCAGATTGAGGCTGCACTTGGTTGGAGACTTGATACGCAAGTGTAGGGTTCTCGTTCGCTGCAGTCCGATTCTGCTGCCAGTTTTTCAGCACGCTGCTGATATCAAAGCCTGCTGCCCGCTGAAAGTGCCACAGCCCCCCTTGCAAGAAGAAAAAGGCCAGATAAAAATGAGCATTTGCTAGCCACTCACGAGCAGTGTAGCCATCGCTTAGCGTCGATTGAGTATCCACATAGCGCGGCAGCAGCGACGACTGCAGATCCAAGGTCGGCCCGTAGAATTTCTCTGGATAAGACAGCGAATCAAAGCCGCAGTAATAAGAGGCCGCAAAGCCTGCGATCGCAATTCCAAACAGCGAATAAGATAAGATACCGTCTCCTGAAAAGAAGAAGAAACGCTGAACCCATCGGAAAGGAGAAACTAAGATATGCCAAACACCGCCTGCAATCAATAGAACGGCGACGTAGATGTGTCCACCGACTAGATCCTCTAACGATCTGACATCGAACAGATGCGTTCTATAGTCCCAGATAGTAGCCGGATCGAGCGTTGGATCGGTGACCACTCGCACCGAATCTGAATAGGCGTCATAGAGCCCGCCGAAATACTGCGCTTTGACAACCAGCAACACAGCGCCTAATCCTAAGAAGATCAGATGATGGCCTAAGATAAAGCCTAATTTGCTAGCATCTTGCCACTCAAAGTGAAATTTCGCGGCATTTTTAGGTGCGATCGCCAAACTAGCGGGTAGCTGAGTATAGTGAAAATAAGCGCCACCCGCTAATACAACAGCGGCCACGATATGAATAGCGCCGATCGAAGACCAGACACCGGTATCAACAATCTCTCCTCCTGCACTTAGCCCCCAGCCCTCAGTTGCTAGATGGGGTAGCAAAATCAGCCCTTGCGTATAGAGCGGTGCATCCGGTGAGTAAACAGATAGCTCGAATAGGGTAAAGGCCCCAGCCCACAGCATGATCAGCGCCGCCTGGGCTACGTGGGCAACAATAAACGTATTAGATAGATCGATAAATCGGGCATTCCCAGCCCACCAGGGATACCGTTCCTGGGTTTCATTAGAAGCGTACATGGCAATAGGTTAACCGCAATAGAGATGTCCAACGTGGGTCTACCCTGGCGGATAAACCCACAGATTAGAGAGCCATAAATGAGAGCACTATGAATCGAAGCAGCTCGAAGCTGATGGCAACACAGGGCTCAAAACAGGGCTCAAAAACAGATCGAAAGGGTCGCCTATCTCAAACCAGAGACGATGTGATCGAGGTATTTCCCTACTTCTTGCCCGGCTTCGTTACCGACTCGCTCAGAAACAACATCTTTCATCGCTTCTATAGCCTGAATAGTTGGCTCTACAGGAACACCTAGCGATGAATAAGTATCCTTTAGTCCATTGAGAATCCGCTCATCAATAATGGAAGCATCGTCAGCCAGCATCGCGTACGTGGCATAGCGCAAGAAATAAGTTAGATCTTGCAAACAAGCCGCATAGCGCCGAGTAGGATACATGTTGCCACCAGGAAGGGTGATATCCCCGTACAGCAAGCTCTTCTCTACAGTCTTACTAATGATGCTAGCGGCGCTGTCTCCTATTTGACCTGCCGCCTTTACCCGTGAAGCACCAGTTTGAAGATATTGTTTGAGGCTATCAAGGTCACCGCCTTCTAAATATTGACCTTTTTCGTCGGCAGGGTTGATCAGGGATGTAATCGTGTCTTGCATTGTTGTTTCTAGGTTTTTTGGTCGTTTAAACAGTGAGCTGCGAATCAGAAAGATCTGCTCTTGTCGCTGGCATCTTTAATGCTGACTTCGCATCAGCCTGTAGCTAGCAAGGAGGGCGTGATCTCAAGGAGAGCAAATCTAAAAAGCTCGAATCAGCTGATCGAAATAAGGCCCAGCCAGGGAGGCTTCCTCAGAACTTAAAACGCCCATGGCGGATTGCTTTAAGCAGCGCATTGCCGTCTTTAGATTAGTCAAAGGCACATTGAGAGAAACGTACATGTCACGCATTCCATCTAGACCAATATCTTCTAAAGGCTTGGAGTTGCCCGCTAGTACGCAGTAGGTCACTAGCCGGATATACCATCCTTGATCTCGCTGACATAGGGCCGTTTTCTGCTTGTCACCGCTATTGCTAGGAGTGTTTGGGCACTGGCTCCAGAATTGCTTACTGCCTTCATCGACAATTTTCTGTTGGTTCGCTGCTAGCTTTTGCGCCGCACTGATTCGTGCGCTGCTGTTGCTAAAAAAGTCTTGGAGCTGAGTTAACTCACTGCTACCCAAAAAACGATCGGCACGATCCGATTGAGCGATCGCTTTAGCGACAATACTCATTGACTAAATCCTCGTCTATAAATTTGATTGTTTCACTCTTAAGAGAGAGCCTCAGTTCACCCTAAACTACAACACGATACAAACAAGATAGACACCAAAAACAGGTGAATCTTGATCAGGCCATTTCAGCCAAAAGATTCAGGGAGCTACTGTTTATAAAGCAACAGCCGCTTGCAAAACAACAGCTATCCAAAGTTTCTTACCGGCTCGAACAGGTTGTTCGAACATCAGCATTTGACAATTTTCAAAAGCTCTCTCGAAAGTGACTTTCGTAAATAGCTTCTTCAAGAAACCTATGACTACCCAAGACTTCTTGAACAGTTCAAAAAACCTATAAGATCTGCTAGAAACCAGGAGCCTGTAGTCTTTTGGGTTGAACCATATCTATCGCATGTAATCGCATGTAAACGAACTGTCTACTCATACCTCTCACTAAAAAGCGATTAGGTATTTCTACTTCCCTCTCTTAAGTTTAAGAATAAGAGACCTTGAACTTATGTGGCTAGTTTATTGAAAAACCGGATACATAAGTTTAGAGTTGTTTATCTTTCACCAAAAAATTTTGAGGGCTTCAATTCTATAGATAGATAGGCTAGATAAATATACCAAAAGCATATACTGCCGGAAGCTGTGTATTGTCTTCACGATAAGCGGCGGCGGCTGATGCACTTCTGGCGCGCGTTTGATCAAATAGCAGCCCATACGATTTCAATCAGCACCGGAGTGATGTCTGTGAGTAATGAATATGAGTGACGAATATGAATGAGACAAAAGTTGCGATTGTTACGGCGGCTAGTTGCGGTATCGGCGCAGGCTGCGCGCGGGAACTAGCGGCGCGAGGATATAAAGTCTCACTATTAGCGCGAAGCGAACGGGTGATAGCGATCGCGCAAGAATTGGATGGAATCGCCATGCAAGGGTCAATGACTCGGTCTGATGACCTATCAACTTTAGTCCAGACAACGCTCGATCGCTTTGGTCGAATTGACGCGGTAGTCAACAGCTTTGGCGATCCACCCCGCCTAGACTTACTGGATATTTCGGACGAAAGCTGGACTCACAACTTTGAGCTACTTTTCCTCAGCGTGGTACGTATCGCCAGATTAGTGACTAAACCTATGTGCCGTCAGGGCGGCGGTGCCATTGTTAATATCTCAGCGTGCGATTCGCAAGAACCTTCACTAGGAACGCCTTTTAGCGGTACGCTGCGCTCAGCTATGGAAGGATTTACAAAGCTGTATGCCAAAAGATACCGCAGCGATCGCATCCGCATGAATTCTGTTGCACCCTTTTTTGTAGCTGACAGTATAGAAGAGCTAGAAGGGTGGAACGTCCCTGGTGACTTGATGTGGGGTCGCCCGGCAACCTACTCAGAGCTAGCGAAGACGGTTGCCTTTCTACTCTCAGAAGATGCCAAATTCATTACAGGAACTACGATCAAAGTAGACGAGGCCCGATCGGCTGCGATTTAACTGTCGATCGTAATCCACCCAGAACATCTTTACCTACAGCAAAGCCGATATCCACGGCAAATTGCTATGTCTGCACAACATCTGCACAAACAGATTTGTCTACACAATATCTGCACAAACAGATTTGCCTACACAATCAGATTCAAATCACCAAACTCATGCCAAAGATAGTTCTGACGAATGGCTTCTTCGTACGCAGGCTGTAGCTTGTCAACAGGTAAAAAGGCTGTCAACAGATCTAGATGACTGGCTTCTGGCTCGTGCATGCCGGTGAGCAGCCCATCCACAGCTTTAAGAGAATGCTCAGCCGTGATAATCAGCCGAGTGCGTCCCTGTGCGGTCTGAACTCTGGCGTGCGAATCAGCAACAGATTCTAAGGCTCTGACAACAGTGGTGCCCACCGCAATCACTCGTCCGCCCTGCTGCCGGGTGCGATTAATTTTTTCAGCCGCCTGCTCGCTAATAAAGTACTCTTCTTCAGAAGCCGGATGCTGTTGATCTAGCGCATCATCCATATAAGAAGACAGCCCGGTATGTAGAACAATATGCGCGATATCTATCCCTTGCTGCTTGAGCTGAAACAATAGCTGCCAGGTAAAAGCTCGACCCGCCGATGGCATTTCTACAGACCCTGGCACCCTGGCATATACCGTCTGGTAATAGTCTAGATCCCAAGGGGCAGAAACATAGCTGTAGCGAATCGGCTCTCCTAGCTGATGCAGCTTGTCCATCAGGGCAGTGCCCGCGAGAGAAAAGCTCAGCCGCCAGAGCCGAGGAATACGATCATCACGAGCCTCAATTCGGGCAGTCAGTCCTTGCCCAAAGTCGAGCTGCATACCAGCACTCATAGGACAGGCAAATCGCTTGTCTTTCTGCTGCAAGTCTCCTTGACAAAGTAAAAGTACTAGCCAAGAGCCGTCTGCCTGGCGGTGGGCCAGTCGAACCTCTAAACAGGAGTCAGTAGTGCGATCGCAGCCCTTAAGCGCAGCAGGCAGCGTCCGACTTGCATTAAAAACCAACAGATCGCCAGGACGTAAGAACCGATCAATCTGGTTGAACCGGCTGTGCTGAGTGCTGCCATCGCGACCTAACACCATCAGCTTCACCCCGTCTCGGGCCAGTCCACGCCGTTCGGGAGGGGCTTTCGCCGCTAACGAGTCGGGCAAAGTAAAAGAGAGAGTATTCATAGAAATATAGTCTCCTAAATTAAAAAGTAATCTCCGTAAATTGAAGAGAGGCCCAATACCAAAATTGAGATCAACATTCCAATCCGACAAGATAAGCCGTAGGGGCGCTAGCATTGCTACGCCCTTCGACGATCCAAAGTAAGCAACTAGAATTTGGCATAGGAAATTGAGCGCCGCCTAAGCAACTGATCGCAGCGCGCCGACGCCCCAATGACTTTCTTGTGCTTGAAATCGCTGACCGTTTGTCGCTTTTGACTGGTCAGAAGCCAAGTAAATAAAGACATCAGTGACAGTAGCCGGATCGGCCCACTGAGTAGGGTCTACGTCAGGTTCAGCCGCGCGGTGCATAGCCGTGTTCATATCGCCAGGGTCCACCCAGTTGACCCGAACGCCACTGCCTTCTAGCTCAGCCGCCCAGGTTTGAGAAAGCCCCTCAATGCCAAACTTAGAGATACCGTAAGCTCCCCAGCCCGGATAGCCAGTGACGCCTGCATCACTCGTAACGTTGATGATTGCCCCCCTACTTTCTAGCAGCGCTGGCAACGCCTTTTTGATCAGCAGAAAAGGCGCAACCAGATTGGTGTTGATAACTTGCTGAAAATCTTCAACAGGATAGTCCAACAGATAGGGCATGGGCGATGGCCCAATAGCAGAAGCGTTGTTGATTAGCACATCTAGCTGACCCTCGAAAGCAGCTAGCGTGGTGGCAATTACTCGCTCTATGTCGGCAGGTTGATTTAGATCCGCCGCGATCGCAACTACTTTCGGCCCTTGGATGGCTTGCTTTAGTTGATATCTAATCTCATTAATTGCACGATCAACATCATCGCTGTTATGAACCTGAGCGGCAACTGCCACCGTCCCTCCAGCCATCGATTCCACCTCATGTCGCACAGCTTCTAGCGCCGCTGCATCTCTAGCCACAATCACGATCCCAGCAGCACCTTCACGCGCAAACGCTAACGCTAGCTGCCGACCCAACCCCTGAGAAGCGCCTGTGATCAAGGCGTATTTACCATTTAGTTGTTTCATAATCAATTTCTATTGGGTGCAAGCTACAGGTAGCTGCACCTATACGAACTACTTAGCAAAGTATAGTCATAACGACTTCGTTTTAGCAACTAATGAAATCTATTATCAATAAACTCCAGGTCAGCATAATAGTATTAGTACCTGCTTGACTCAAGTAAAAATACACAGGACAGTAATTAAGTTAACAACAGCATGTACGGATGCGTGGTAATTTCCGGTATCGGCAAAAACATAACAACCCGTCTGAACTCGACAGGTGTGCAAGGGTGTTTAGGAGCGTCTGCGCTGCAATCGCGCGTTTGGCAATCCTGTTCAATCACATGATCAAATATTAAAGTGGAACTTAAACGATGAATCGACAGGGATGGTACGTACCTGTGGTCAAT
Source organism: cf. Phormidesmis sp. LEGE 11477 (assembly GCF_015207105.1). Classification (GTDB taxonomy): domain Bacteria; phylum Cyanobacteriota; class Cyanobacteriia; order Phormidesmidales; family Phormidesmidaceae; genus Phormidesmis. The sequence goes on along the minus strand of NZ_JADEXO010000146.1, from coordinate 3,816 downwards.
AGCTGGTTTCAGCGACTGACTCGGCTATCGGCTAGGTGGTTTAGCAAGGGGCCAGATGGATGGGCTATGCTGCCAATGCTGCTAATTTTGATGGCGATGGCCGCGCCCGCTGCGATCGCTCAAGAAGCTAACGAGTCAGCGTCCATAGCAGACAGCATCTTTCAACCAATTGTTGATTTTTTAGCAGTCTTGTTGTTCTTTCCAATCGGTGGCGAGAACGGCTTTCCGTTTATTGTACTGTGGCTATTTGTCGGCGCAATTTTCTTTACAGTGCGGATGGGATTTATCAATCTTCGCGGATTGAAACATGCGATCGCAGTAGTGCAAGGCAAATTTGACGATCCGCATGACGACGGTGAAGTCTCGCACTTTCAGGCGCTCGCAACAGCCGTGTCAGGCACGGTAGGTCTAGGTAATATTGCTGGCGTAGCGATTGCTATTCAGCTAGGCGGCCCCGGTGCGATGTTTTGGCTGACCATCGCTGGAATCTGTGGCATGGTCAGTAAGTTTGTAGAATGCACGCTCGCAGTCAAATACCGTCGGCGATTGCCAGATGGCACGATTTTAGGCGGCCCGATGTACTATCTCAATCAGGGACTAGCTGCCCGTGGTATGCGTCCGCTCGGTCAGGGGCTAGCCATTCTATTTAGCATCCTCTGCTTGGGTGGTAGCCTAGGTGGGGCCAACATGTTTCAGTCCAATCAGGCATACGTCGCCATTTCTGGGCTGATACCGGCGCTGCCTGATTGGCTGTTTGGCTTGGTTCTAGCCGCCCTGTCAGCGTTCGTGATTATCGGCGGCATCAAGCGTATCGGTTCGGTGGCAGAAAAGCTAGTGCCCGCGATGGCGGCTTTGTACGTAGCGGCCTGCCTGGTTGTAATTGTCACCAATATTACTCAGGTACCCAGCGCGATTGGCACTATCATCAGCGAAGCATTTGTACCCCAAGCAGCGGTAGGCGGCTTGGTAGGCGTGATGGTACAGGGGATTCGCCGCAGCTCTTTCTCAAATGAAGCTGGCGTGGGTTCAGCTGCGATCGCCCACTCTGCTGCTAGAACAGACGAACCGGTTAGAGAAGGGCTTGTTTCATTGCTAGAGCCACTGATCGACACCGTGATCATCTGTAACCTCACAGCTATCACTATTGTTCTTACAGGTGCTTATCTAGAGACGGGCGAAGAGCTTAGCGGCGTCGCGATGACAGCGAGTGCTTTTGGCTCTGTCATTGGGTGGTTTCCGGTTGTCTTGAGTATCGCGGTTTGTTTATTCGCCTTCTCCACAATTATCTCTTGGAGCTACTACGGTATTCAGGCTTGGACTTATCTATTTGGTGAGCAAAGCACGCTGTTGTTTAAGGTTATCTACGTGGTGTGTACGTTCTTAGGCTGCTTGACTAGCCTGTCGCTAATTATTGATTTTAGTGACTTGCTGCTGCTAGGCATGGCGTTTCCTAACTTGCTAGGATGCTACATTCTCTCAAATGAGGTAGCAGGCGATCTCAAGGATTATTGGTCGCGGTTGACATCTGGCCAGATGCTGATGGTGGAGTCATAGAAGAACTAGGTCTAGGTGGCTAGCTGCTAGTTAGCGGCAGTGGCGTACCTGATGGCGCTGCTGCTCGACCCACTGCTGACGCGCTTGAGGCGATCTAACAGTGTATTCACCATAGAACCGGCTGAATCTCCAGAACCACTGCAGGCTTCGAATGATTCGAGGCTGACGGTGTTTTTTTGGGGTAACAGAAGGCTGAGTGGATGTGTTTACAATCATTGGGAGTCCCTCGAATGAAGATACTCCCAATGTAGCTAGCGTATTTAGAAACCACAAAAGACTGAGCAGATAGAGCCTATGCAAAAAGTCGATAGGCATAGACTGTAGCGATCGCTTGCTACTGCTTTAGAACGAGGACAGGACAGTGGGCAAAGCGAACCACCCTTTCTGCAATCGAACCCATAAAGAACCGAGAGATTCCTGTTCTGCCACGTGAAGGCATAACAATCAAGTCTATTTTTTGATGCTCGGCGTAGTCAATAATCTCAGCAGTTGGATCGCCGTTTCTAACCTCAAAATTGAGCCCTTCGTACTCACTGCTCGGAAATTTTTCCTCAAACAGAGAGAGGATCGTTTTCGTCCGTTTCTCATTGTCAACCGACTCCCATACAACGCCCGGCTCTGTCGCCTCTAGAGGCTTTAGCACATGCACGACATAGACCTGGGCGCTATCACCCGCCTCGGTATCGGCGTAGGCAATAGTTTCTTTGATCGCCTGCAGAGACTTTTCAGAAAAATCGGTAGGGACTAAAATACGGTCTTTAGAAAATAAAACCATCAAAACAAACCGTTAGCGATTACAAGTATCGGCAAATACACAGCAGTAATCTTTATCCGTAGGGTGCCTATAGGCGTTGACTAAACACTACCAGATATAGATAGCTAGGGTGTAGAAAAGGTGTAGAAAATCATACAATCGTTAAACTCCAAACTCTGCGCTTTTCAACCTGGTTGCCAATTGCTTGCATACTTTGCTTGCATACTTAGTGTTAGACAGCTAATACTAATCAGGTGAATAGCACTTTTTTACCCAAGAGCCGTGCAGGCCGTGGGCAAGAGGATGGGTCAGCCACAGGCGGCAGATTGGCCCAGTCGCGAGTCTGGTGGTATCGAAGATGTTAAGGGCAGAGCGATCGCGCAGATGATCGTACATTAGGCACAGCAGCCACCCACTATCTTCTCTATCGCTGCGGGGATTAGGAACAAAGACAGGTTCTTCAGCAAAGTTGAGCGGATGACTGTTCCAAATTTCTGTTTGTTGAGTTTGCGTATTGTATTTGAGATAGCCAGTCGGCGGTGAGGATTGGCCGATATTGTTGCAGTAGGCCATGTATAGATATCGGCTGGGCTGGGTTTCGGTTTGAGTGCTGGTATGAGGATGAGCGATACAACAGTTCTCAAGCGTGGGTGCGATGCGGTGAGTGACGGTTTGGCTAGCAGGATAGACTTGGGTTTGGTAGAGATGGGTGGGGGCGATCGCATCAAAATCCGGGGCATAGCCGCTCCAGCTAGTGAGAAAGCCGCCGGTTGTAGCTGGCCAACCAGAGCTATAGATCTCGATGCTCTCGTCTGCATTTTCCCAGGCGCAGGCTTGATGGATAGAAAACCATTGCTCAGTATCTAGAATCAGGGGCACGTCACCAGCTCTACTGCCGTCGGGGCGAGGCACTAGATGAACCTTAGTCGGGATTGGCTCTAGGTTGAGACAATCAGCAGGCGATTTACGGCCTAGCAGATAGTCAAGGATTTTGAGGCTGAAGGCATTTTGAAAGAAAACATAATAGTTCTGGGTCAGCGCAAAATCATGAGGATTAATAACCCCGCCCGGCATTTCGTGCGTAGTGAGGCTGACGGACTGCCAGTTTGAATCGTATTCTGTGATTTCTAGAATGAGACTGTTGGACTTGTGCAGATGGATCTGAATACCCCATGTCCAGGTGACGAGTCTATTTCTTACTGGATCGACATGGGGATGAGCAGTCATCGCCTGCTGACCTCGGCTGCGGCGAATCAGCGTCGCTAGCTTAGAGCGCGGTAGAGGCTCAAGATCTAGCTCTCCAGTTAGCGTTTCGGGGCCGAGCGTTTCTAGCGTCTGCGGGTCGATCCGGTAGGGTGCGCCTGCTTCATAGATCGCTAGCAGCTTTTGTCCCCAGGGCACAACATGGGTGTTAGCAGGATTCTTCAGATAGAGATCTAGCAGGTGAGTGAGCGGATGTGCGGCAGGCGGATTGCCAAAGGTCGTACGGAACTGAAATGTGTCGGCGG
>NZ_JADEXO010000145.1 GCF_015207105.1 cf. Phormidesmis sp. LEGE 11477 | reverse complement strand
GTTCCGTAGCGATACGCTAAACACGTACTCATGCCTAGCATGATAGCGTATATGATATCAAGTAAATTGCATATCACCTTTGGTGAAAAGACTCTATAAAGGCTACAAAAGGGCGGAAGCTGCGTTCCTTTCAACTACGCTCAGTTCCTTCGATACACCACCGAACGCCGCCTGACTCAGCAGGTCGGCGGCAGCTTTCGCTTCATCCACCGCGAGCTGCTCGATCACTTCGCTGACATGAGCGTATGTGATCCGCAGAAAACCCGATAGAAATAATCAGTTAGTATTGTGTTTATGTGATCGCTTCTAAGTAGCCATGATAGAACACACATTAACCCTTCCAGAACAAATCTATCGCAGCCTAGTTGCGGTTGCTCAAGCACAGGGGATGAGTCCAGCAAGCTGGATAGCGTCACAGCTATCTGAGCAGTTAGAAGATGCACAGCCCGCAGCCGAGCCGCCCACAGAGCCCGCTGCTTCTCTAAATGATAGATTCATCACTCCTGTTGGAATACAGCAAAAGCCATTATCTGAGCTGCTGATCGGTCTGACCGGAACAATAGATAGCAGTGCTAGATGCAAAGAAGGTGATAAGGAGAATTGTCCTTACGGCGAATCGTTGATTGATAAATTCGCGAAGCAAGGCATTCATCTGCCGTAAACTTGGAGGATACGAGATCGCTAGTTGCACTGACTAACAATCGCTGTGCTATCAAGCCTTGAATACTTGATGCACGAGAACAGCCCTTCTGTAGAATGAAATCCACTGGAGTAACAAGCAAAGTGATTCCATTACAGCAGAACATTCATGCCGTTATTTGGCTAGGTGAGGAAAGCGGCTATTGTGCAGAATGTCTAGAGATCGCTGTCGTTACTCAAGGATCTACGCTAGACGAAACCTCAAAGAATCTAGGAGAAGCTGTCAGCCTATACCTTGAAGGTGAAAATCCGTCTGAGTTTGGCCTAGTCGCTCAGCCTTCACTGAGTGTTTCCTTTGAGCTTCTCTCACACTGTGAACGTACGTAGAGACCGCACGTTCACAGTGCAACAGCCCTAGAGCTGCTTTCTCAGCAAACTAATTGCCTCTCCTTGCGCGGGCGTAATTACCAGCGCCTCTTCAATCATCAGCACCGGACTCCACAGGATGGTTTCGGTGTAGTGCAGCGTGTGCAACAGATGGATGGTTTGGCGGATGGCGTCGGGTTTGCCGAGCAGGATGTGGCGGATGGACTCGCCGGGGGCGCTGCCGGATGGCGTGAGATGCGGTAGCGGTGAGATTTGCAAAGGCGATCGCAGGGCAGCGGATTGTAGATCACCGATGGCAGGGCGATCAGCGAGGAAGGTTGTGGGTTTCACGGGTTTTCTCCAGTGTGGTTACGGATTGCTCAAGTAGATCGTCAAAACGACAGTCAAAATGAGCGGTGGAAAAAAGCCCCGCGAAAAATTCAAGCCACCCCAACTTGCTAAAAGTCAGGGTGGCTATGGCATGATTAACCACAACCTCCTTCACTGCTTGCTAGTGTCGGGGGCTAGCTGTCGGTGGCTGTTCCAGCAGTCATCGTCAGCGGCTTAAATTTTTCGGGGCGGTGGGCCGATCATCGCGGCTATCTCTGCTCAAACGGGTGCTTGAAGATTGACAGTGCGATCGCAGCCATAAAACCCACCCTATCAGCCTAGTTTTGAACGTGTCAATCTCTTGGGTCAGATCGCCATCACAGTTGATAGCTGACGGATGGACATTGCTACGCCGATTATTCTCCCTTCGGAAACCGTCTATGTGAACGTCGCTAACGCCTTATATACCAGCGATCGCACTGGGCGAACTTGATAGGTTTTCTACAGCCACAGCTTGGCTCTGCTCAGGAGAACTTACGACAGACATTACTGCGGAACTAACGATATCAGACGGCTGACTGCTGATCTGTTCTCTTTGTCTAGCGCGAAAATTCTGAGTGATATCGTCTATCTCTACCACTTCACCACTGCGAACTTGAACAGTAGTGACTCTAAGATTCAACAGCGCTAGCAGCAGGCGCGATCGCCCATCCACTAGCCACCAGCCCTCTGGCCGCTATCAAGACAAAAGAATTAGACAGTTGACGCTTGATCTGTTTCATCGCTAAAGTTCCTTTCAAAAAAAGCCCAATCTCAATTCATTTCACGATGCCAATCACCCCTTACTAAAAGATGAGAAAGTCGCAAGATCTGCATGAAAATACATAGATCATTACAGCCGTTAATTATCTATTTTTCTACGTCGCTTCTACGAAGATTACACCCGCTGCCAGCTCTTTTTGATCAGGGTTCACGTCATCTCGTTTCTGTTGAATGCTAATTAGCTTCACTTCTAACTCTCTATTCACTTTGTTCAGCTGTCCTTGAGTCGCTGGAATAATACGAGTTTTTCCAGATTGTTTGAACTTCTCTAGGCGAGCCGTCAGTTCACGCTGCTTTCTTTCGGCAAAGGCACGGGCACTTTTCTCTTGAATGTCGCAGCGGCTATCGTTTTCTTCGTAAAAGTCTTCTAGCGCTTTTCCAAAAGAGTCTTCTAGATCTTCTTTGCAGCGGACCTGGGCTTTGATGACGCTATCAATATCTGCGATGAAGCTACTGGCGTTAGGTTTGAGCTGGCCGATCTGCATTAGCGTTGATAGAACAGATTCTGAGACTTGATTGTCTAACAATTTATCATCTTCTATGTTGATTAGCTTGTAGGCAATCTGACTTTCTGTTCTGAGCCCTGTAAACGTCCACAGGGAGATAGCATAGGCGTAGAGACCGGCTTCTAGCTTGCTTTGTTTGGTAGTGGTGCAAATAGCGGAGACAGGATGTAGCTTTTGAGCGGCGGTGGTGTAGCGATCGCGTATCCACAAAATCAATGGGTGTGTCGGATCTAATAGCTCATTGCGCTTGCCCATACTTCCCTTGACTTTGGGATCAAAAAAGCAGCTAACAGGCGAACTAGAGGTGTGTAACTGCGTAGGGGTAGCACAGCGGTTCTGAGAGATAAAAAACTGCAAATCAACTTTGGCTTTTTCAGAAAGCGTAATATCGAACAGACTAGAATTTTGCTGTGGGGCGATTACTGTTCCGGGGTAGTACCGAGCAAAACAGTCTTGAACAAAGGCATAAACCTCATCAGGCTGTAGCCACCTGCCTTGCTTTTTGCTCTCTTCGATGGCTTCTAAGATATGATCAGAAAAAGCCAGCATGTTCACGGCTTCCTTTTCTAGATCGTCTTGCAGCACCCGTTTGTTCTCCAATGCTGTCGCCGTCTGTTCGATTCTACGCTGTTCTTCTTCAGGGGTTAGGGATTCCTCAAATAGCTCTAGCATCAGCTTTTCGGTCATCTCACCTAAGATCCCTTCAATATCACCTACGCTTTCTTCAAAAATACGAATCCGGTTGTACAATCGCTCTAAAATCTCGGCTTCAACTGTATCTTTTAGGCTAAAGTTCACAATCGAAATGCGCTCGGCTTTTTGGTTGAGCCGATCTAGGCGGCCAATGCGCTGCTCTACCCGCATCGGATTCCACGGCAGATCGTAGTTCACCAAAAACCGACAGTGCTGCAAATCAATGCCCTCACTGCCGACTTCAGACGATAGCAAGACTGAAGGGCCATCATCTTGGCGAAACTGCTGGACGACTTCCCATTTGCGATCGCCCATGTCACCCATAATCAGCCCCGTCGAAATCCCTTCCGCCCGCAGCCGCCGCTCTAAATACTTCAGCGTGCCTCGAAAATAAGCGAAGATCACAAACTTTTGAGTCGCATCTTTGGCTAATTCGCTATTTAGAAAATTCTTCAGCTTGTTGTACTTACTATCCTCAGCTTCTAGATTCGAGATGCTTACTCGCCTAAAGCGAAGCGGGGCATCTGATAAGACTTCTCCTTCAGCCGTTTTATGCAGCCGAGAAGCAACGCCCATATCTTCCCAAAGCGACTCTTCTACCAAACCCTGGAGACTATTGTCCGCTCGCCAGGTTTCTAGCGCTGCTACCATACAGCTTGCCATTTGCCGCTGACGAGCAATCAAGCTCAGCAGCGATACGCCTCTTTTGCCCTTCGTCTGATTTCGGATGGCTTCGGTCACTTCGTCATAGAATTTTCGCTCCAATGGTGAAAACTCAACGGTCAACGTTTGAGGATCGCGCTTAACCCTGTTGGGTAAAACGTCACGCTTCCGGCTACGAGTAATGTATTGACCGAGTAGAGAAGTTTTTTCTAGCTTATAACCTAGCTCTACCCGATCAGATTCTTCTAGTTTCGAATCGCTTTGGAGTGATTGTTCTAGCTTTTCTCTAACCTGACCGAGTAGATAGCTATCTTTGAAGTAATGAGATTTCAAAGCCTGGTCAACAAAATCTCTCGCTTTCTTGGGTTCTGGAGGATTAGCCCACAGATATCTTAAGGCATTCACAACGGGTTGATTAGCACCTAACATGTTGCCAAAGATATCTTCGCTAAAAAAGTCGTCTGGACTAATTAGCCGCAGCAGTTGAAATAGATTAGAGCTGTCAATCTGGACAGGAGTCGCTGTCAGAAGCAGTAGATAGCGCGAAGCATCACGAATAAGACGACCAATCAGATTACTAGCGGTCGTTGCGTTTCTGAGGTAGTGGGCTTCGTCGATAATGGCAAGATCGAACAAGCCAAATTCATCATCAGCAGGGTTGGCGTCTAGCAACCGGGCGAATTCAGCGCGGGCGTTTTTAGTGCTAGAATCCTCCCAATTACCGCTAGGCCGCAACCCTTCTAAACTAGCGATACAGGCAAATGATTGGGTTTGCTGACTTTCTAGACAAAGTTTGGTGCGTCCTAGTAAGTCTTTCGCATCGACAACCTCTGCAAAGATATTGAACCTTTGAGCCAGATCATCTTTCCACTTTTGACGCAGCATGGCCGGACAGACAATTAGTATTCGCCTAGCATCCGCGCGGGTCTGAAGCTCTTTCCAGATGTACATCGCTTCGATGGTCTTACCCAAGCCCACTTCATCGGCGATTAGAATTCTGCCGACGGGAGAATCTAGAAATTTCAGGACCGGTTTGAACTGATGGGCATAAAAGTCTGTTTGACTAGACTCCATGCTATAGAACACATTGGTCAGCTTGCCTTTTATCTTCTCAAAAGTGAGAATTCTTCTAAGATCGTCAGGGCCGCCGAATCTGCCTTGTCTGAGCAATTCTTCTATACTTTCGTCTTCACTACACAGCTCTAGTAAGTTCTTAGGCTTGAAGATTTTCTCAGCAGGGCCGAACCGAATCTCGACTAGTGTGCGGGTACCCGCCTGGCGCACTTTACCAGTGGTTTTACCGCGTCTGCCAGGATTCGCCTTGATCCGAACATCTTGATCGGGCTGTTCAGGATTCCAGTCGTTTGAGGCGATGCGAGAGGATTCAACCATTAATCAACAAAGAAAGATAAAGAGCAAGATATTTCTACATTAGATCGCGGCTATCTTCGTATCTTTCGGGCGTATAGTTAGAGATTTCCGCGCCTGATTCTATTGTCTGAAACTGACTAGGTAATCTAATCTCTGGGTTCTCTCCTTCGGGGATGCAAAGACCGTAGGCGATCGCAAATCGATTGAAATCTCTTTGATCGAGTCCGTTGACGGTGAGATCTTCTGGCGTCGGAATTTGTCGCAGCTTGTAAGGCGGAATATCAGCGTTCCCTTGTCTAAAATCGCTGTGGGTTGACTCGATAGTATCGGGAAAGAATTCTGTATTGCCACCGCCGCCGCCGATAAAGACTTTGAGATTTTCTCCAATATCTTTTTTGACGGAGAACTGTCGTATCTTCTGATGTTTTTCATTGCCTGCCATTACCACCGCAGCCACCATTCGTTGGATTTTGTTGCGCGTACTGCTGTTTTGAAGCTGATCGTTGAGTGGGCTATCAGACAAATTGCTCAGAGAATGGCGGATGCTTTCAGGCGTTAGCTGGAGTTCGTCTGCGGTTTTTTCAACGAAAGCACTCACCCCTAGAGGTTCTACTTTACCGATATAGCAGTCTACCTGTCGGCTGCCATCGGTACGATCGAAGAGAAAAGCGGCTCCATCTAGCGTCCCATCGCCAATATCAAAGAAGGTGTAGAATCCTTCTTGGGCCTGACGCGAGTTAATAAACGACCACATAGCGGCGACAATTTCTGGGGTGGTGGTGCAGTCTAGCTGATTGATCTGTTCATCCGTGCTTGCCCACTGTTCTAAATGTTTGGTCAACCGGTTGAGGCTATCGATAGTCAGCGCTGATGTATCGATGTCAGTACTTTTGAGCAGCCACGCGATCGCCAGCACTTTCTCAAAGGTCTTGAGAGCGATAGAGTCGCAATACTCGACTGGAACGCCTAGATTGACGCTCCAGCGAACAGATCGATTCGCAAAGATTTCCGGTCTATTCTGGATAGCCCACTGCTGCGATCGCGCGATTACCTGACTCAAATAATAAGCGCATAGGCTCTTAACCGTCTCGTCGTCATCTAATTCAGCGATCTTTTCCAATCGCCATTCCGCTTGCGCTTCGACTAGATTCGCTTTAGCCTCTAGATCCTCTTTGGCGAGATCGATCGCGGCTAAACGCATTTTAATGTAATCAATATTCTGTCGGATGGGGCGATCGCACGCTCGCCATTCGGCCACGGTTAATCCGGTGAGCAAGGTGCCATCTTCTAAAATGGCCAACCGAGTCGGCATTAAGGTTTGATCTAGATCTAGCCTGCTGTCTGTGGGCGGCGCAAAGGTCACGACTTCTGCCTGCTCTAATGCCAAATCTCTCAGGCAAACTTTGGTATAGCCCGTCCCAAAGTCTATACCTAGGTTGATATCTAGATCGAAATCATCGCTAGTAGGTAGCTGTGGAATAACATGGCTAAAGTCTGGTTCATGCTGATCTTCTGTTGTTTCGACCGCTAGCGTTTCTAGAATTGTCGTTTGTTCGGATAGCTGTAGCGTGATCGCCTCAAGATCTGTTCTAAAGCTTTCAATATCTGCCAGCAGCCCAGAGACACGCCCTTCTATTTGATTTTCTAGCTGAGAAACGCTCGTTGCAATTGCTATTTGCCGTGCATCACTCTGCTGCTGCGCTTCAGTTTGAGCGTTTTGCAAATTTTGTGTTAGGGCTATTTGACTAGATAAATCGTCGAGAGCGCTCCGCATGCCCGCTAAGGCGGTATCTGTCTGTACTTTCGTTTGGTTCCGCAAATCGCTAGACAGGCTCTCGATAGCTTGAGCCATCGTCTTTGCTTCTGATCTGATCTGGGTATTTTGCTGAGTGATCGCGCTAACCAGGCTTTCTACTTCTTCTTGACGGTGGAGCAAAGGCTCAACCGTATGCAGACGCTGTTCTAATTGCTGTGTGCTAGCTGTAAAGTCTTGTATTTTTTGAGAGGTTGCCTGAATAGTTTTGTCTAGCTGCTGCGATCGCTGCTGGCGATCGATCAAACTGAGTGCGGCAGAAACTGTCAGCGGCGCGACGGCGTAGGCAGGCTGCTGAGTAGTGAGCGTGGCGATCGCACCCACAACAGCAGCCGACACAGAGACATACTCAGCAAAGCGTACAAGCCTACGACCAATCGGCATAGTATGTGAGAAAAAAGAGCTTTTAGATCGTATCAAATAACCTATGGCTAACCACCCGTAAGTAAAAAGCATACGGGTATCAAATGTTCTCTGGTCACCCCTTTCTACCGATCAACGGTCATTTCAAAAAAGCAATGACTTCCTGGTAAAAAGGCTGACCTTTTGTCCTACTTTCGGCGGCACTGGCGACTACGGAAAGCGTTTCTATGAGAGATGCGATCGCCATGTCACAAACTAACGAAAACAACAAACTCAGATCATCTTGCGACTGCTGCGCGGCAGATAGTGCGTCGATATAGTCTGTTCTTCTTTCATTAGAGATACTCACAATCGGAAACCCCGCTCTTAGCAGCAGCAAGTTCAACAACAATCTCCCAGTACGGCCATTACCATCAGCAAAAGGATGAACAGAGACAAAGCGGTAGTGAGCTTCGCTGGCATACAGCACAGGATGCGTTTGCCGCCCTGCGGTCTGCAGCCACTGAACAAATTCATTCATCAGCCCAGGCAGCAAATAATAAGGGGGATAAACATAGTCGGTGCCAGCGGCCTTTACATCTAGCTGTCGATATCGCCCTGCCTCATCTGGCGATATCTTCCTCGTCACTAGAGCGTGAATCTGGCGAATCTCCCATTCTCCTATTGGGGATTCAGCCTGGCTCAGCGATTCAATATAGTCAATGGCTTCCTTGTGACCGACCACTTCCAAATGTTCGATCAGCGTTTTTCCACCAATGGTGATGCCTTTAGACAGCACTAGCTCAGTTTCGCTCTGGCTAAGGGTGTTGCCTTCAATGGCGTTGGATTGATAGGTAAAGCGAACGTCATAGCGCTGCTTGAGCTCGCGAACGACGGAGCTCGGTAATGGTCGAAAGCTGTCTAGCCACCCTTTAAGTCGATCGATCTGTGCTAGCTGATCCGAAAGCTGCATGGCGTGGCCTTTGCTAGAGAGTATCTGATCTAGCACCGCAGCAACTGTCAAACTAGGATGTGCGACTAGCTGGGCGATGAGTGCATCGTAGAGTTGTGCTGTCATGACGCGATCGCTATATCAATAATCCCAATTCCGTTAATCCCAATTCTGTTAGTCTCAATCCCGCTAGTCCCAATTCTCGCGGCGCAGCAAAGGGTTGATAAACTCGTTGAGTCCTTCGCCGATTAGCGACAGTCCGGTTACCATCATCGTAATGGCCAGTCCTGGAAATAGGGCGGTCCACCAGATCCCAGTCGGCAGCGCATCCAAAGCCTGCCGCAAAGAATCGCCCCATTCCGGTATGGACTCTGGCAAGCCCAAGCCCAGAAAGCCTAAGCCTCCTAGAATCAAAACTGCATCCGCTGCATTGAGCGTGAACAACACCGGAACGCTCTGCACCACATTCAAGAACAAATAGCGCGATAGCACGGCCCAGGTAGACGCGCCCATAGACTGCGCCGCCTCGATAAATAGCTCCGTCTTCACGCTCACCGTATGGTTTCGCACCACTCGGTAATACTGCGGCACATACGCAATCGACAGCGCCACCGCCGCATTTAGCACCCCGCGCCCCACCACAAAGGCCAGCGTTACAGACAATAGCAGCCCCGGCAGCGTGTAGATCGTATCCATAAAGAACAGCAGCGCCCGGTCTATTTTGCCGCCTAGATAGCCGCTTAGCATGCCTAATGGCACCCCAACTACTACGCTCATCGCCGTTGCTAGCAGCACCACTCGCCAAGCGGCCCGAGTGCCAAACAGCGTTCGAGAAAATACGTCATAACCCTGGCGGCTAGTGCCAAACCAATGCGCTGCCGAGGGCGGTTCATGAATCGGATTCGTCAGGCCGGCGGTCGGATCTTGTATCCAGCCCCAGCTTTGCATCAGCGGGGCAAACAGCGCCACGAAGACAAAGACCGCCGTGATCGCAATGCCAATGTACATCAGCATCACCGAAATGGTCAGGGGCGAAGACTTGCCAGATTTGCGGCCAAACAGTCCACCCAATAAGCTACGCCGCGTTTGTTTAGCCATGATCTCTCAGGTGAAGGGATTGCACAAAAGAAGTCGGCTTTCATTGTCGCAGGGATTGACCAATCTGCAAGTCTTAACTGGCTATAGCAAGCTCTACAGGCTGGTCGTACAAAACCATAAGATTCTCAGCTTTGAGAGTAACCATTGCGTATGCTTGGCCATCGTTGTCAGAAAATTCCACTTCGAAAGCCTCACCGCCGTTGTACTCTTCGACAACAGTTCCTATTTGACCCTTTTTAAGGAGGATATCGCGACCGTTGGGAAAGAACTGCGTTTTTGTGTCCTTCAAAAGTGCGACTACGTCGTGCATTTGAATGCTTATCATAGATAAAGACCTCACTTGCTTTTGATAGGATAGACGCTCACCAAGTTTGGAAATTTCTCTTCTGTACGAACGATCCACGTACTGCAAATCATTGAGGTGCCAATACTAGTTGTCAGCGGAAAGTCAATTCTGTAGTGCGCTCCATATTGACTATTACCTGTTAGTTCGGCGTTACCTGTCACAGCGATATCAGTTAAGGCGATCGCTAATATTTCTTTGTTTTCTATCGTAACGCCTAATATCGAACGAAAGAGTCGGGCTTTGTGTTTTCCTCTTAAATGGCTGAAATTAAGAGAGTAAGTTTCCAGTTTGGTAATAATTTGCTCGTAGCTAGATGATTCACCATGCGGTAGCTTCACACTTATTCCTAGACCGGACGGCCTCGATAGTCTTCCCGGTATTTAGAAGTCAATAGGTTTCTCTTGGAGCATTCTTATACTATTACGGACAAGCTTTATGGCCTTATTAATGTCTGATCTAGTAGTGGCTCTTCCTAGCCCGAATCGCAAGGTTGCTCTTGCGAGTCTATCTCTGAGCCCTAATGCCCCGATTACGTGAGAGGATGCTAGCTTTTCCGTGCTACAAGCTGAGCCTGACGAGATGGCGATATCAGGTTGTAGGGCTGCAAGCAGAGTACTCCCTTCAACGCTATTGATACTGATGCTGAGGTTGTTCGGCAGGCGCTGTGTAGGGTGACCGTTGAGCTGAACACCAGGAAGGAGCGATAGCTGCTGCCAAAGGCGATCGCGTAACGCGATCAATCTTTCAGACTCTGTCTCCATTTCTGCTACGGCCAATCTCACTGCCTCGCCAAATCCCACAATCTGCGGTGGGTAGAGTGTACCGGAGCGGATGCCGCGCTCTTGACCACCGCCGTGTAGCTGAGGTGAAATCTGCACGCGGGGATTTTTCCTACGAACATACAAGGCTCCGATTCCTTTGGGGCCATAGAGCTTGTGCGCGGTCATAGAAAGTAAATCAATGTGCATTTTTTGCACGTTTAGCGGAATTTTGCCGAGGGCTTGAGCCGCGTCTGTATGGAAAAGGACATGGCGATCGCGGCACATCTCCCCTATCTTCTCAAGGGGCTGTAGCACACCAATCTCATTATTTGCAGCCATCACCGAGACCAAAATAGTGTCTGGGCGAAAGGCGTTTTCTAATGTCTCTAGCTCAATCAAGCCATCGGGTTGAACCGGTAGATAGGTCACCTCAAAACCCAAGGTTTCTAGATAGCGACAGGGCTCTAATACAGCGCTATGTTCTGTTTGCACAGTGATCAGATGTCGGCCTTCACCCATGTAGGATTCAGCGATGCCTTTAATCGCGAGATTGTTGGCTTCGGTAGCGCCGCTAGTAAAGATAATCTCAACCGGATCGGCTGCGATCGCCGCTGCTAAAATCTCTCTGGATTGCTGCACGCCTGCCTCGGCCTCCCACCCATAGCTATGGTTGAGGCTACTAGGATTACCAAAATAGTCAGTAAAAAAAGGCAGCATCGCTGACAGCACCCGAGGATCGACAGGTGTAGTCGCGTTGCAGTCCAGATAAACTGGTCTGATGATGCTAGGCTGATTCATTCGCTCTCTGCTTCAGAGGCTTGTTCTTGCAAGATGAACTGACCGAAGATCCCGACTGCTCGATAGTCGTCTCCAATTGGCATCTGAGTATCATACGTGCTGAAGAACAAACGATTTTTGTATTCTGTTTCGTCTTTGATAATGGTCTGAAGTTCGTCCTCCGTGAGTGCTTTTCCACCTGTCACTATTCCTTGGCAAGCCTCACTAATGACAGCGCCTACTTTTCCTAACCAGTTGCTGAATCCTTCTGGATTGCAGAGCGTCTCTTTGGTCTCAACGGAAATATTTTGAGCTAGGTAGTCTGCGTAGTCATTCTCGTTGGGATTGGTGATGATCGAAGCGGCACCCAACGCAAGTAGCGAGAGCAGCGCAATTGCAGGAACAGGTTTCATCAGCAAAAGTTAAGGTTGAATTAGCTCCTTTACTGTAACGTTTCGGTGGAAAAGGCTGCATTCTCTCGAAACCACAGCTCTCGAAACCACGGATCTCGAAACCACAGCTTTAGCACTATGAATACTCCGGCCCATGCCATCTTTAATCTCGCCTTGCTAGGCCGCAAGCAAAAGCCGCAGTGGAATCCGCTCATCATTTGGGGGGCGTTGATTCCTGATTTGGCGATGTTTGGCTTTTATTTCTGGCTGAAGTTTGTGGTCGATATGCCAGAGTCACAGATTTGGCGGACGGAATACTACAGACCTGGCTGGCAGCTCCTTTTTGACTTTTTTAATTCCATTCCACTAGCTTTGCTGGGAGTTGGCATTATGGTCTATGCCAAACGCACTGGCGTAGCGCTGCTGTTTGCCAGCATTGTGCTGCACTGCTTAGAAGATCTGCCCGTACATAATGACGACGCCCATCGTCACTTTTGGCCGCTGAGCAATTTTCGGTTTGAGAGCCCCGTGTCGTATTGGGATCCGAATCACTACGGCGTTATTGCTGGCCGCATAGAGCTGGTGCTGATGGTAGCGGCCAGCGTATATGTGTTTGGCAAGCTGCGATCGCGCTGGACCAAAGCACTGCTGATCGTCGCCAACCTGCTACCCCTAGCAGCCTACTTGTACTTCACGAGTTGACGCCTGTCTAAGCACTGGTCAAGCTGTTGCCACTTAACTCTATTTGTTACTTGCTTTTATCGGTTAGAGATCAAACAGTTTGTATCCAAGCCCATAATCATGAACAAATTCAGCGCTCAAGACAGATTCAGTGGATCGACGTCGATCGTCAGGCTAATTCCTTTGGGTGGCCGCAGGCGAGTGAGATTAGGCAAAGGCGTTTCTGGCATCAGCTTTAGCAAGATATGCCAGCGATAGCGACGCGCTACCCGGTAGATAGGCGCAGGCACCGGGCCTAGTAAATCATAGCCAGCATCCTGATCCTGGTCTTCTAGTTTCAGGGCTGCTAGTTTGTCAGCCAGTCTAGCGGCGGCGTTCTCTACCGCCTGAGGCTCGAATCCGCTTAGCCGCAATAGAATCAAACGACCAGATGGCGGATATTGAAGCTCAGCGCGATCGCGTAATTCCTGCTGCAAAAACCGACCATATTGACCAGTCATCTCAGGCTGAGCCGTCTGTGCGCCTGCTGGCTGCGCTGCTTCTAGCTCATCCGCTCCGCCAGAACTCAACGCCTGTATAACCGCATGCTCAGGGCTATAGGTCTGCACAATCACCCGCCCTGGCTGTTCACCTCTACCCGATCTACCCGCCACCTGCGTCAGCGTCTGAAACGCCCGCTCACTCGCTCTGAAATCGGGCATAAACAGCAATCCATCTGCCGCAATCACGCCGACCAAAGTCACCTGTGGCAGATCAATGCCTTTCGTCAACATCTGCGTGCCTACCAGCAGCTGCGCTTCCCCTTTCGCAAACCGGGCCAGCAGCGCCCGATGTGCCCCCTTATTCCGGGTCGTATCGCTATCAAAACGAATGCATTTAATCTGCGGTAGATACCTGGCTAGATCATTTACTACCCGCTGCGTGCCGCTGCCAAAATTCTTGAGATAGGGCGATAGGCACTCAGGACATTTATCTGGATGAGCCTGGCTAAAGCCACAGTAGTGGCACCGCAACCTGGCCGTCGCGTCAGTGTGGGTTTGATGATAAGACAGCGATACATCGCAATTAGGACACTCCATCACATGACCGCAGCTACGACAGGACACAAAGCTGCTGTGCCCACGGCGATGAATGAACAAGATTCCTTGGTTGCCGGTTTCGACTAGATTCTCTAGGGCAGTTTGCAGCGTCCGACTGAAGATAGTCCGATTGCCCTCGTGCAGTTCTTTTCGCATGTCGATGATCTCGATTGGCGGGAGGGGGCGAGCGTGAACGCGAGTGG
>NZ_JADEXO010000144.1 GCF_015207105.1 cf. Phormidesmis sp. LEGE 11477 | reverse complement strand
GGTATGGCCAGAATCATGGCCTGATGCCAGTGGCCGCTTCTCAAGAGGCGGAGCTAGTTGATGGGCTGTTCGACACAATGATGACCATTGGCTTTGGCCTTTTTCTGCTAGTAGAAGGCGCGCTGTTAGTGGCCGTTTTTCGATTTCGTCGCAAAGACGGAGATGAGGGCGATGGCGAACACCTTGAGGGAAATATTCCGCTAGAGATTGTTTGGACTGCGATTCCAGCGGTGGTTGTTTTAGGGATCTCTATATACAGCTTTGATGTCTATACCCGTATGGGTGGGCTAGAGCTGATGAAGCACGATATGGGCGGGCCTGGAAAGACCGTCGAAGTCGCCTATGCCGCTGATGCGGTGCCAGGAGGATCGACCTCGGCCTTGGGCGAGTTACCGCTAGCGGGCGACCTGATTAGCGAGGCTGGACTAGGTGCCCCTGTAGAGATGGCAGACAGCGCCCTTTCAATTAATGTGCAGGGGCTGCAATATGCTTTTATCTTCAACTATCCCGACGGCATCATAGATGGTGAGCTGCATATTCCAGTGGATGAGCCAGTGGAGCTGAAGCTAAATGCACAGGATGTTTTGCATGCGTTCTGGCTGCCAGAGTTTCGCATTAAGCAAGACATGATCCCAGGGCAAGAGACTAGGTTGGTAATCAATGCCATTCGCGAAGGCACCTATCCTGTGGTCTGCGCTGAGCTTTGTGGTCCTTATCACGGCGGGATGCGGACTCAGCTGATTGTTCATTCGGCAGAAGACTATGCTGCTTGGGTCGACGAGCGGATGGCGGCTTTGGACAACGGTGAGGCGATCGCAGCCCTACCGCAGCCAGCCATTGAAAAAACAGACGCCGAATACCTAGAGACTTTTGTAGAGCCGCTGCAATTAGCGATCGCGCCTGAAAGCTTAACAACGCTACGTAGTGAATAGCCTTTCGAGCAAGCAAAAGCAGCCTTTTCTAGCAAAATCTTGTCGATCGGGTTTTGTTTACTAGCTACCAAGTAGGCTCACTACCGATCTATCCAGACTATCTGTTCAGACAGAAAAACCAGACGGAAAAACATAGCGACTCAAGATCTGTATGACTATCACTTCTGAACCCAAAGCCTCTAGCCCAGATATGCCGATGCTGCTGGGCAATGAGCGCAAATGGACTGACTACTTTACCTTTTGCACTGATCACAAGGTCATTGGTATTCAATACCTAGTCACGGCCTTTTTCTTCTACTTAATCGGTGGCGCGCTAGCGACGGCAATGCGGACAGAGCTGGCTACCCCGGCCCCTGATATCGTGACGCCAGATGTGTATAACGGCATGCTGACGCTGCACGGCACGGTGATGCTGTTTTTGTGGATCGTGCCGGCGGGTGCGGGGTTGGCAAACTATCTGATCCCGCTGATGATCGGGGCACGGGATATGGCCTTTCCTCGGTTGAACGCGATCGCCTTTTGGATGATTCCACCTTCTGGCATCTTGCTGATCAGCAGCTTCTTTTACGAGCCTCCCCAAGCGGGTTGGACCTCTTATCCACCGCTGAGCCTAACGACAGGTATGTTAGGAGAAGGGATCTGGATCTTGAGCATTCTTTTGGGCGGCACTGCTTCTATCCTGGGCGGTTTGAATTTCTTGGTCACTATCTTAAAGATGCGTATACCGAGTATGCCGCTGACTAAGATGCCTTTGTTCTGCTGGGCGATGATCGCAACTTCTCTGCTGATTTTAATCAGTACGCCTGTGTTGGCAGGTGCCTTGATCTTGCTAGCCTTCGACTTAATTGCAGGGACCGCATTCTTTAACCCTACTGGCGGCGGCAATCCGGTTGTCTACCAGCATATGTTCTGGTTCTATTCGCACCCGGCGGTGTATATCTTTGTGCTGCCGCTGTTCGGTGCGATCAGTGAAGTGGTTTCTGTCCATGCCCGCAAGCCTATCTTTGGCTATCGTGCGATCGCCTACTCCTCGATTGTAATCAGCTTTTTGGGCCTGATCGTTTGGGCGCACCACATGTTTACCAGTGGTACGCCTCCATGGTTACGCATGTTTTTCATGATTACGACTATGGTGATTGCCGTTCCAACGGGGATTAAGGTCTTTGGCTGGGTGGCTACGCTTTGGCGAGGAAAGATTGCCTTTACGAGTGCCATGCTGTTTGCGCTAGGCTTTATCTCCTTGTTCTTAATCGGTGGCATTAGCGGCGTGATGCTAGCAGCCGTTCCCTTCGATATTCACGTTCATGACACCTACTTTGTCGTAGCTCACTTTCACTATGTGCTATTTGGCGCATCTGTATTTGGCATCTTCATGGCGGTCTATCACTGGTTCCCGAAGATGACCGGACGCATGATGAACGAATTCTGGGGCAAAGTTCATTTCGCTCTTTCTTTTGTCGGTATGAATCTTACCTTTATGCCGATGCATGAGCTGGGCTTGAGAGGCATGAACCGACGCATTGCTCTCTATGATCCTCAGTTCACAGATTTGAACGTCATTGCTACAATCGGCGCTTACGTGATGGCCGTCTCTACTATTCCGTTTTTGATCAACGCGGTCTGGAGCTGGCGCTATGGTGAGAAAGCACCCGCAAATCCTTGGCGCGCCCTGACTTTGGAGTGGCAAACCCTGTCGCCGCCGCATATTGAGAACTTCGAAGAGCTGCCCGAGCTAATCACCGGCCCCTATGATTACGGTCTCGGCTACACAGCCGAAAGAGATCCTGAAGAACTCTATGCTCATGCGGTGCCAGCGCCAGCTTCATAGTCGTCAGAAGTTTGAGGGATAGGGAATAGGGGAAAGTATTCGAGAACAACCCTATTCCCTAACACCCCATCCCCCATCTCCCAACCTCTTATCTCCAACCCCTTACCCGCCATTCTCCCCACTCCAACCTATGCAAGGCTCCGTCAACACCACCGAAGGCACCCTTAATCTCGCCCAAGAGAATGCCGCCGTCAGCCACCACGAAGAGCATCCTGACCATCGATTATTCGGTGTGCTTGTTTTCTTGTGTGCTGAGAGTATGCTGTTCTTGGGCTTGTTCATTGCGTACATTACCTTTCGCTTAGTCGCCACAGAATGGCCTCCCGCCGGAACGCCAGAGCTAGAAGTCTTACTCCCTGGTATCAACTCCTTGATTCTGATTTCTAGTAGTTTTGTCATTCACAAGGCAGATACAGCGGTCAAGAACGACAATGTTAGCGGCGTCAAAACCTGGTTTGCCGTCACCATCGTCATGGGCGCTATATTCTTGCTAGGTCAGGGCTACGAGTATGCCAACCTAGAATTTAGCCTAAAGGATAATTTATTTGCCAGTACCTTCTATGTGCTCACAGGTTTCCACGGTCTGCACGTATTCTTGGGCCTGTTGCTGATGGGCGCTGTGCTTTGGCGGGCGCGTGTTCCGGGCCACTATTCTAGTGAAAATCACTTTGGTATCGAAGCGGTTGAACTCTACTGGCACTTCGTTGATGTGATCTGGATTATTCTGTTTATCCTGCTCTATCTTTGGTAGCTCAGATTGAACTCTCTAGCAGCTTAGATTCAATTAATTGAGCTATCTTGGCGGGCTCAAATTAGCTGGCTGTAGCCTGCCTCGGATGCATTCGAGGCAGGCTAGTTTTTTGACGATGCGCTGATCGTCGAAGCGTCTTCCTGCTGACACTCTCTTCCTGACATGCTTTTATACGATCACGCTACTGAGCACTCTGTTGAGCTTGCCACTTTTATAGCCTTCTAAATCCAAGGTGACGTAGGTAAAGCCAAAGCCTTGAAAGGCTGCTACAAGTGTCGGCAAATCGACCTTGCTAGTAAAATCAGCAATCTCTTCTGGCATCAGCTCGATCCGAGCGGTTTCGCCATCTGATCGCACGCGCAAATTTCGATAGCCTAGATCTCGCATATAGCGCTCGGCTCTACCCACTCGGTGGAGTTTTTCTGTGGTGATCAGCTCGCCATAGGGGAAGCGGGAGCTAAGACAGGGCTGGGAAGGTTTATCCCACCAAGGAAGACCTAGCTGTCTGGAAAGTTCGCGAACTTCTAGCTTGGTAATCCCGACTTCGGCTAGTGGCGATCGCACCCCTCTTTCTTTCGCCGCTGCAATGCCTGGTCGATAGTCGAGTAGATCGTCCGCGTTTAGACCATCTACTACATAGTCGTAGCCCAGCTCGTCTGCCAAAGGTCGCAGCGTGTCGTGCAGTTCACTTTTGCAAAAATAGCAGCGGTTCACCGGGTTTGAGGTGTACTGCTCGTTGTCCATCTCATGCGTTTCGACGACGCGATGCACGATGCCCATCTGGGTTGCTTGCGTTTTGGCATCTTCAAAATCTTCTGGCATCAGCGAAGGAGAATTGGCCGTGACCGCCAGCGCGCGATCGCCCAGCACGTCCCAGGCCACTTTTGCCACCAGTGTGCTATCAATCCCACCTGAATAGGCAATCAGGGCACGATCCATCACACGAAAAATAGCTTGAAGCTGGGCCAATTTATCAGACATATTCAGCGTAAAACGTTATGAAACTTCGGCCTTCACTCTAGCGCTTTTGCCAGAAGATTATTTTCCTAGCTTCAGCCAGCCAAAGACAGTACCCAAAGTCAGCTCTAATGGTGCTGCAAACTCTGGAACGCTCAGCTTCTGGTCATCTTGTGTGAATAGCTGAGGATGGGCGTCCACCGCGCAAGTCAAAATTGAGCGCTCCTTTGGATTGATTAGCCAGCCCATTTGAGTCCCGTAGTTTAGGGCATGGAGAACGTTGTCCCAAACCTTTGTCTGGCTTTGCCTAGGAGACAACACCTCAATGGCCCAATCAGGATATCCACTAAACTCATTAACCAATTCACCCTGATCGTTCAAAGGAAGTCTAGACCAAATCAAAATACCGATATCCGGTACGATAGAACGACCGCCAAACGTACACCTCAGTTCTGGAAAAGCAGAAGCGACTTCGCCGACCTCTAAAGCTTGGTTAATAGCCATTGCCAGCCTGAGCTGCAGTCTGATATGTACCGGCTGGGGCATTGGCTTCTGGATGATTTTTCCGTCAATATACTCGCTAGGCGGTTTCGTTTCTGGCAGCGCTAGAAACGCTTCTAGCGTCAGTTTTTCTACGGGGGCTTGAACCATAGCAAAGTAGTCCCATCACTCATTGCTTGAAACCATTCTACTGAAGGAGCTAGAACTGACGCCGTTCAAATACGGTGACTGTTACCGTCAGCAGCAGCGCTGTATAGATCAGGCCGTACGCTGCATTCTCTACCAAACCACCGCCACTAGGCGGTGCCACGAAGCCATTAGCTATCTCATTTTTGAGATTCAACCGCTCCAGATCGGGCAGGACTAAGAACAGCCCTTCTGCTACGCGACGAAAGCTTTCGCTCTCTGCAATTTTGTCTAGTGCCAGGATATTTCGAGTTTCGTGGCCAACGGCAAAAATAGCGAGTGTCATCAGCGTGGCCAGGACTGTGCTTGTGATGACGCCGAACATCATGGCTGCCGCAATCAGTAGCACCATCTCTAAGAACATGAAAGAGGTCGCCAGCAGCATTAGATCTAGCTGATAAGGAACGCCGCTCATAGACAGTAAGCCCAGCATAATTACGGTCAAAGCCCCGATTAAGACGGCCATGACTAGGCTAAGGCCCAGATGCTTACCTAGAATGAATTCTGCTCGGCTGACGGGTTTCGCGATCAGCACGAGTACGGTTTTTTTCTCGATTTCTTTGTTGATTAGGCCCGTCCCGACGAACACAACGACAAACAAAGAGAGAATGTTGATCGCCGCCAGTCCGGTATCTAGGATCAGCTTATCTTCGGTGCCCGCTGCGACTTCTGGCAGCATGGTGATCGCCATCACCATCACGATGGCAAAGACGCCGATGACATAAAGAATGCGATCGCGCACCACTTCTAAAAATACATTGCGAGCAATCGTCCAAATTTTGCCCCAAGTCGTCGAAAATGTCATTGCCAAATTCATCAGCATCTCACCGTCTCTATCAACTGCTACTAATTGCTACGAAAACAAATCATCGCCCATACAATGCCCAGCCGCTCGGGTCTAGGCGACTTCGTATCAAACTTTTTTGTTCTTATCTTTCTCTTTGGCCTTTTTAGCGTTCTCCTTGGCTTGCTTGTTGACTTTCGCCTTGACGCTGCACAGCTAGTTCGCCGCAGTCCACGACGGTCGATCTAGAAGTTGGCGGCGGTTCGTCTGTCTGCGTAGCATCCGTCCCAGTCTGTGGGAGGACAGCTCTAGGTCGATCGGTCGGCAAGATTCTGCAAGTTTTTTGAACATAAAAGCTGCCGTCTCTGCTAGTTGGGCCTGTCCAATTCGCAAATAGATCGAGGAAATAGCCATCTTCTATGGGTCTGAGCTCTCTAGGAACTTCTACCTGCCAGAAGTCTCCTTCGTTTCGCGCGTCTAAAGATTCTTTGGCACGACGGGTAATCGTCTCTAGCCTAGAGCGCCGAGTATATAGCCAGCGCTCGGTTTGATACCATGGCTGGTCGTTGAGTTCTTCCGTGACCTCAGCAGCTATCTCTTCTAATAAAGGGACGCCTTGAGATTGTTGTTCTCTGCCCCGCTCAAAATCATAGACAAAAGCACTTCGATCGAAGCTGCCAACCAGCAGGCTAGGATAGTTATTCACCCAGTCTTGCACTCGAAAGTGGAACAGAATCCAGCTACTTAGCAATAAATTGATCAGCGTTGTCATCACCAGGGTCTTATTCGTCGACTTACTGCGGTTTTTGAGCTTGAGTTCCCAATCGACAAATTTTGGGAGTGCCAAAACGCCGGTAGAAATTAGCGGCCAGCAGGTCAGCGCCCAGCGAAACCGAGTATCTGAAACCCAAGGCTTAAACAAAAATAGACAGAGGACAGCGCCTGTAATCCAAGGGCTAATTGAAAATCCGTATACCTTGATGGGATGCTCTTCTAGTGCCCACCACACGGTCGTCACAAAAAATATCCAGCTAAGGTTAGTCAACAGCGTGACTGCCCATGGATTGTCATCGCCAGTGGACTCGACTGCAGTTGCTACTAGCAACGAGAACAAACTCAGCAGCAGCAGGGTCTGGTACGAGAAATATTTGTCTGGTAACAGCGGCTCCAGTAGGGTCTTGATTTCATCTCTGAATCCGCGAAAGAGGTTTTGCATTTTAAAGGGTCCACTCCTCCGCAACAGCGCGTAGCAATAGCAGCAGTAAGATCACGCTAAAGCTAGCAGCATTGGCCTGGATGACCGTATCTGTAAAGTTGGGAATAGATGCTTGCGTTAGCGAAGCGCCGCCTCTGGCTTTGGCGTAGCGGTCGTCTCTAGAGACTGGTTTTTTGTTTCGAGGGGCCAAGAATTTCCAAGTGTCGTCAGCTCGCAGCATAAACTCTAGGCCCTTGGCTTTGATGAAGAAGGCTAAGAAGAAAACGAAAATAGCGCAGACGAATAGTAAAAATCCTGTTCGGGTAGTCCAACCACTAACTAGTAAGTTGTCAAAGAGCACATAGCTAATGATCTGTTCTCTAATCGAAGCAGAAGCCAGCGGCTCTACTACCAAGAAGACGATCCAGCCAGCGACGACAGTTGCTAGGTTAGTCACTAGCGCGTACTGCACGCTGGTCTGAAATCCCAAACGCAGCCGCTGCCGCAAAATACCCGCTTCTATGACAATTGCGACCATTAGAAACAAAATCTGGAACACAATCGTTCTGATTGGCAATATTGGCTCATATTCCATTGTGGTCTCTACCCATTCTTACCGTTCTTAAAATCGCTATTCTCAAAACTGCTGTTCTCTCAGTCGCTATGCTTGAAGTCGCTTCAGCTTTGCATTGGCTGGTGCTCTTCCCCACGTCGGCATACCGCATAAGATATAACTTAAAGGCGCGTTTGTGTTAGTTTTCTATGCCCAGAACCATCGGTATCCGCACTGCTCAGAACACCAGCGAGCGGCTGACGGGACAAATTCATGTGTATGACGGTGAGGGTAAGGGCAAGTCTCAAGTAGCGCTCGGTGTAGTGCTGCGCTCGATCGGCTTGGGCATTCATCAGTTCATGGAGAGCCGGGTGCTGCTGCTGCGGTTTTTGAAAGGGCCGGGGCGAACCTATGACGAGGATGCGGCGATTGAGGCACTGCAGCGCGGCTTTCCGCATCTGATCGATCAGGTGCGAACAGGCAGATCTGAGTTTTTCGGGCTAGATGAGATTACGAAGTTTGATAAGCAGGAAGCTCAGCGCGGCTGGGATGTGGCAAAGGGCGCGATCGCATCCGGTCTTTATTCCGTTGTCGTCCTTGATGAAATCAATCCGGTTCTAGATCTTGACTTGCTGCCGATTGCCGATGTGATCAAGTCGCTCAAGAATAAGCCCGATCATCTAGAAGTGATTGCTACCGGACGAGGAGCACCGCCACCGCTCGTTGAAATTGCCGATCTGCATTCGGAAATGAAGCCGCAAATTCATCAGACTGCTGCTGATATTGGCATTGAAGGGATAGAGATCTATACAGGCGACGGCAAAGGCAAGTCAACTAGCGCACTCGGTAAGGCACTTCAGGCGATTGGCAAAGGGATTAGTCAAGACAAGTCTCACCGGGTGATGGTGATTCAGTGGCTAAAGGGCGGCAAAGGCTATACAGAAGATGCGGCGATCGCAGCCCTACGCAAAAGCTATCCGCACCTGGTTGACCATCAGCGCTGTGGACGCGATGCCATTGTTTGGCGAGGGCAGCAGCAGCCGATTGACTATATCGAAGCTGAACGCGGCTGGGAAATTGCTAGCACTGCGATCGCCTCGGGTCTGTACAAAACCATCATCCTAGATGAGCTCAATCCGACAGTGGATCTAGAATTGCTGCCAGAAGAGCCGATTATTCAAACGCTATTGCGTAAGCCCAAAGATACCGAAGTGATCATCACCGGACGCTGCAAAAACCAGCCTACCTACTTTCAACTCGCCAGCATCCACTCAGAAGTCTATTGTCATAAGCACTACGCAGAACGCGGCGTCGAACTCAAACGCGGCGTTGATTTTTGACTTAGAATTGAGATTCATGTTAGATGAACCACGTCAGCTCATGATGACACTCACACTCGACATGCAGGCCGCAGATCTTCATATCGGTGAAGCTGAATTCTATCGTCTGTGTCAGGCAAACCAAGACCTGCGGTTAGAGCTGAGCGCCAAAGGAAATTTAATTATTATGCCGCCAACTGGGTGGGATACCGGACACCGTAACTCGACGCTGAATCATCGGCTTGTCAGCTGGGCGGAGAAAGATAAAAGTGGATTAGTGTTTGATTCGTCAACGGGATTCATATTGCCGAATGGAGCGATTCGCTCACCTGATGTGGCTTGGGTATTGCGATCGCGCCTAGAAGCTATTAACCCCAATCCCAACAAGTTCCTTCCGCTTTGCCCTGACTTTGCCGTCGAGCTACGTTCTGCGAACGATCGCCTGCTAGATAGTCAAGCCAAACTTGAAGAATACATAGACAACGGCCTCCGGCTAGGATGGCTAATCAATCCAAAGGACAACGTTGTCGAAATTTACCGACCTCAGCATGCCACCGAAACGCTCCCTCTAATGTCTGCGCTTTCTGGAGACCCTGTGCTGCCCGGATTTAAAGTTGATCTAGCAAAAGTATTTTCGTAGAAACGACCAGATACTACGCCCAGATCTATGCCCAGATACAGCGTCTAAACACCGCCTACTTAGATAAAATGCCTAGACTGTAGGCTATCGGTTCCTGGCAGCTCACCAAAGATCTGAGTTGAGTAGTGCCAGAGCGCCTCTGATGCGAACAGGCTTTGAAAACGAGGATCGTCGGCAAACTGCCGCCAGCGATTGGTAACGTCTAGGGCACTTGCCCGTCCGCTAAGCCGGCTGTCATCACCCGTACCGTCAAAAGAGCTGCCACCGCCAAAAGCAGAGATATTTTCGAGGCCCGCGTCAGAAAAGGGAATGTCTAGCTGGTCAGCTAGCGATCGCCGATAGTCCATATTGCTAAACCAGCGGTTGTAGCTGATGCAAATTCGATTGCGCTTCAGATAGCCGCTCTCCCCGACGAATTCTCTAGCGTGTTCTAGCCACATCTCTACCATCGGTAGCTTTCTCGCTTTGGTTGCCACAAAGTTTTGCTTGAGGCGGCTGGCGAATAAATTAAACGGATCGCGCAGTACTAGCAGCTCAAAGCTTTTCCCGCTTTTGCCGACATACAGGTCTCGATTGCGCTCAAAACGCGGCTGAATAATTTGCCTAAGGCTCCAGTCTT
Organism: cf. Phormidesmis sp. LEGE 11477; assembly: GCF_015207105.1. GTDB lineage: Bacteria > Cyanobacteriota > Cyanobacteriia > Phormidesmidales > Phormidesmidaceae > Phormidesmis. The sequence goes on along the minus strand of NZ_JADEXO010000144.1, from coordinate 3,766 downwards.
CATAGCTATAGATTAGGCAGTCACGCTTGATCAAATTACCGCTGGCCTGCTGTCGATAGACTTCCGCCTGTTTGTGGTGTTCAGGGTGATAGCGCCGCAAATTGTCTGATTTGTAGCGATAGGGATTGGTGCCTGCCGCCACGTTGTTCAATAGGCAAACGTCCCCAGGCTGCTGTGAGCGTATCCAGTTCAGCACGGCGTGGTTACCGCTGCGGCGCATACCTACTAAGCAAATTTCTTTTTGATTGATGATTTCTGTCGGCTGTGTCCGTTCTTGTATCCGTCGTCGTCGCCAGTCCTGTACAGGATAGATCAAAGCCTCCTTAGCCCGAAAGCCTAGATGACTCAATCGACTAGGGCTACTGGTGCGGTGAATAGGAGAAGACATTTGTTAGCGTTAACCAAGCAGTTATCGGACGATTACCTCATGAGTTCCCACTCACTCACTGCTCGTAACTTTGCTTGCTCGTCATTTCCATAGCCATAGCGCTTCTATTCGCATCGCCTATGTTGCCATTCGGCGCAGAAAAGGCACAACTACCTCGCTAACTTTTTCAGACCAGTCTTCTTGAGCATAGTGCCCAGTCTCTTCTAGCTCAGCCAGCTCGACTTCTTTGAGCGTCTTGGCAAAGTTTTTGGCAAGGGAAACCGGTAGCCATTTATCGGCAATGCCCCAGACAATCAGCGTAGGGATGCTCCAGTCTGCAAAGCCCTGGTCAATTTCGGGTAGAACGCGCTTGAGCTGAAGCTGTTTGACAGTAGCTAAAAGCGATCGCCCGGCGTCCGAGCTTTTTAAAAATGGTTGACGATAGATCTCTAAATCTTTGTCACCAACCTCATAGGGGCCTCCACCTTCTAGCGTGCGATCGACCAAAATTGGGTCTTGGGTAAGCATGTCACCGACGAGCGGAATGCCTAGCTGCGAAATTTTGAAGGGTAGTTTGGCATCGGTGGTCAGTGGCGTGTTCAAAATGACTAGGCGCTCAATCTTGTCGGCATGCTTCGCCGCATACAGCAGCCCTGCCGAGCCTAAAAAGCCCTGAACCACCAGGTAGAATCGGTCGATTTCTAGTGAGTCTAGCCAGGTTTCTAATCCATTTACAAAGGCTTCGGGCGTGTAGTCGAATTCACGCTTGTCTGGTTTAGACGAATAGCCGTGACCGATCCAGTCGGGTGCGATCGCCCGAAATCCCACATCTGCCAAACTGGTCATCACCTCACGCCAGCTGTAGCTTTGCGACACCAGTCCATGTAGTAAAACCACGGGTAGCTTATCTGATTTGTTGATCGGCAGCGCCTCCCGGTAAAACCACCGCAGCCCGCCAGCCTCACATTCTTGCTCTGCAATCTTCGCCACTGGCCTACTCCAAACGCTTGATACCTCTTTGACCTTACTCCTCTGGCAATCACCAGATCAAACACACTAGATTAAACAAGCCGAAAGAACCATACAGAAATAACCTTGGTCGCGGTCTGATGTTTCTGCTGATGTCCTTTGCAGTGTGAAGAGCCAGAGCAAGCAGTCAAAGTGAGCCGTCAAAATAACCGCACGACAAAGATCAAAATGCTACTCTAATCCCAGTTAAGCCACCCATCACCATGAGCGCCACTTCCCCCGATGACCAAGCCGTCGTCCGCCTCCAACAGATCCGCCCCGAGCTGCTCAAATTACACAAAGCGCTGCTTTATTCCGAGCGGACAGTCTATGAGCAAACGCATGGTCCGATTGCCAATAGCGGCGAATTTTTTAGACTGGTGACCGAAGACGAGGCGTTTAGCTGGCTAAGACCTATCTCTCAGTTCATTGTCCAGATTGATGAGCTGCTCGATCTGCGTAAGAAAGACAAAGTAGAACCCGAGAGCGCCGCTATTTTGCTCGAAAAGGCTCGGCTGATGCTAAAGCCCAATAAAGATTCTTTGACCCCTTTGGGTGAGCGGTATTTTCAGGCGATCCAAAGAGATTCTCAGATTGCTCTGATGCATGCGGATATGGCGGACAAGCTGCGGGGAGAGTAGATAGAGAGCAAGTAAACCCCCTATCGCAAAGGAGCACAGTGGAAAGAGCAGAATGGTCATCTAGCGACCGGATACATCCAACGCTAGCTATGCTAGTCAGGAGAATTCCTATGACTATTATAAATTTCGTGAATTTGTGATCGGCTTATTGAGAATAACTTCTAGGATAAAAGCAGTGTTTTGTCTGCGTAAGAAGGGTTTATCTCAATGGATCAGGTGATGCAGCTAGCGTTTGTCCTGCTAGCGAAGTTTGCGATTTGGCTGCGTCCGTTTTTGCCGACTATCTGCTTTGTGTTTGTGTGGGGAGCGATTCTACTCGCTACTTACAACCTCTTTACCGGATTTCGTAAAGGGGTTGAAAACGTTCGCCGCCTGCATCGAATTCCCTGTGCGGGCTGTCAGTATGCCACCAACAGCCACTATATAAAATGTTCCTTGCAGCCCTCTGTCGCCTTTTCCGAAGAGGCTATTGACTGCTCGGACTTTGAGCCGGGTGTTTTGCAAGATCTTTCCGATAAAGCCTACTAACGTCTCTGCGTGCTACTAATGCTCTTTCGGGTTACGAACACTCCCTTGTGACTGAGACAGCGCTAAGCACTCGGTAGCTATACCAGGTTTAGCGCTGGGCGGTTTAGCGTGGCTAAAATTCGCTATTTCCTTATCTTAGCTGGGTTCTATGAATATCAATAGAACCTCATTGGTTGCGATCGCTTTCAAGATCGCTACCCAGCCTGGCGACGATATGTTTTCAATTTTTATTTTGACTTATAACGAGGCACTAGATATTGCTGCCTGTATTGAGTCAGCTTCGCTCTGCGATGACGTGATTGTAGTGGACTCTTTTAGCAGCGATCGCACCCCAGAGATTGTCCAAAACCTCACCCAGAAATACCCGCAGCTTCGCCTAGTGCAGCATGCCTTTGAAAGTCACGGACAGCAGCGCACCTGGATGCTCGCAAATATTAAAACTAAGTACGACTGGGCCTATATCCTAGAAGCCGATGAGCGGATGACCCCAGCGCTGTTTGCCGAATGCACCGCCGCCGTCAGCTCAGCCAAACACGCTGGCTACTACGTCGCCGAAAGAGTGATGTTCATGAACCATTGGATCAAACACAGTACTCAGTATCCTCGCTATCAGCTAAGGCTATTAGACAAAGCTAAAGTCTGGTTTGATGACTATGGCCATACCGAACGAGAAGTGATCAATGGAACGGCTGGCTTTATCAAAGAAACCTATCCTCACTACACCTGCGGTAAAGGATTTAGCCGCTGGTTGGAAAAGCACAATCGCTATTCTACGGACGAAGCCAAAGAAACTATTCGACAGCTATCGACCGGGCAGGTTAGCTGGCAGGCACTATTTGACAGAAAGTCCGAGGTGAAGCGTCGTCACGCCCTTAAAGATCTGTCTTTAAGAGTTCCGGGTAGACCGCTAGTTCGATTCGTTTACATGTATTTCTTCTTGGGGGGATGCTGGGACGGCAGAGCTGGATTTACCTGGTGCGTGCTGCAAGCGTTCTACGAGTATATGATTTTGTTGAAAGTGTGGGAAATCAAGCAGGCGCAGCCGGGCGATCGCCTCTCTACAGACTCGCTAGTCGATAATCCTTTGTCTTAGCTCTAAGGGGGTGACACAAAGGCTACAAGGTTTGTAGGACGGCCATCATAGCTTTCTGCCCCCTCAGATAATATTCAATTTTCCCCCGATTGAGCATCATCAACTGTTGTACTTGTTGTTGGCTATCTT
>NZ_JADEXO010000143.1 GCF_015207105.1 cf. Phormidesmis sp. LEGE 11477 | reverse complement strand
CTTCTTGGGATGGGCGATTGCAGATTGGGTGGATCGTGGAGAAAGGCTTCGACTCCGCTCAGCCTTCAGGCAAGCATCTAGCTCAGCTCAAGGAGAGCGATTGGATTGAACGATTTGTGAGGGCGCTGCCGCCGAAGCTGGCAGAGCACTTTCGCGATTACAAAGATGAATTGGAAGGGCCGATCTTTTTGGATGTGCGCGTGGGCTGCTGCGAACAGTGGAGCATTCCAGGACTATTGCTCATTGGGGATGCGGCGCACCCGATGGCACCCAACCGCGCCCAGGGGATTAATATGGCGCTTCGAGATGCGATTGTGGTAGCCAATCACCTAGCGCTGGTAGATAACCGCAACGGCAAGGTGCCCGACGAAGTCTTTCAGGCAATTCAAAGCGAGCGACAGCCAGAGGTAGAGGCGGTACAAAAGATGCAGCTCGCCGAGTGGCGGAAGGTAGAGTTTATCTCGCGGCCTGGGTTGCCTTATCAAGGATTTAAGGCAGTCATCTCTACGTTCGGTCGCTTTGCATTTACCCAGAATATCTGGCTGCATGAGCAAAAAGGACTCAGAGAAGGCGTTGTGCCAGTCAGCCTAAAAGCTTAATCGCTTCATAGGTCGGCTATCAAGTTTGAAGCGATCGGATAAGATTGGCAGAAAGCTAAACCGCTCGGTTTAGCCTTTGATACAGTGACATCCTGGTCAATTTACCTATGCTTTTCTTCTCTGCTCGAAGCCATCGCTTGCTTGGTTCATCTAAAGGTTCATCGCGAGAACGTTTACGCAAGAGAGTCTCGAAAAGCGGGGCGGTTCAAAGCCAGACAGGCAAAGGCCAGACAGGCAAAGGCCAGACAAGATCAATTGGTCTAGCCGCTAGCTTTTTCGGCGGCCTGTGTCTTAGTGGGCTGTTTCCGCTGATGATGGCCCGTCCGGCGGTGGCGGCTGAAGAGGTGATTTTGACCTATGGCTTTGCTGAAATTTCGACTTCGGTCGAGGCGCTGCGGATCTATGCCCGGACAGGGCAAGCCAATGAGGAACTGTCGCCCTACATCAGGTATCTGAGCGAAGAGCAGCAAGCGCAGTTTCGTCAGGCACTACAGGCTAAGCAAGAGATCAGCCCGGTGAATATCTCTCAGTTTTTGCACTCGGGCATTGGTGAAAATATCTTGCGCTCGGTCGGCAATATTATTCAGACTAAGGGTCGAAGCAACGGTGCTCAAGGGTTACGAGGGGCGCTAGTACTAGCCGCTGCCGAGCCAGAAGGACTGTCTTTGCTCAGCGTATTAGACTACTTTCCTTCTAGAGCGGTGCGGATTGATTCGGGTCAGGCGCTGCGTGGGTTGGGATCTTTTACGGGTCTGATTCGAGATACGCAAAATGCGATCACTGCGATCTCCCGTCGCAGTGTCCCCGCTGCGACCATTGGCGCTGCCCCCACGTTAGATGAGCTTTCTGCGGCTGGGCCTTATCAGGTCACACAGCAGATGTTGGAGCCTGTTGATCTAACGCGCGATCGCCTCATTCCCACCGATCTCTATCTGCCAGTCGATGCGCCGCCCGCGCCTGTGATTATCTTTTCTCATGGGTTGGCAGGCGATCGCAAAGGCTTTGTCAATGTCTCTCGCCACTTGGCTAGTCACGGCTACGCGATCGCGGCGCTCGATCATCCTGGCAGCAATCGAACTCAGCTAGACGCGGTGCTGAGCGGTAATGAAAGAGAGATTGCCACGCCGGGTGAATTTCGCGATCGCCCCTTAGATGTCTCTTTTTTGCTAGACGAACTTACCCGGCTAAATGCAGGTAACAGTGACTTGATCGGTCAGTTAGATCTAGACCAGGTTGGCATCATCGGTCATTCTTTTGGCGGCTACACAGCGCTAGCCCTAGCAGGCGCACAGCTCAACCGCGAGACATTAGCCGCTAATTGCGCTTCAGACGACTTCATCTTCAACGAAGCTAACCCGTCTATGCTGCTGCAATGTACCGCCCTGTTAGATTCTACCCAGTTTACCGCCGAGCTCAAAGACGAGCGAATCAAAGCCGTCATCGCCCTCAATCCGGTCACCAGCAGCTTGTTTGGCCGCAGCGGTCTCTCACAAATTGATATTCCTAGCCTGATCATCTCAGGTACCAACGATCCGGTCGCCCCGGCTTTGCTAGAACAAGTTCGCCCTTTCACCTGGCTAAGCCAATCGCCAGACGCACCAGCTCATTTTCTGGCCCTGATTAGAGGCGGCTCGCATCTCTACGAATTTCCCGAGGTAGAAGGCGCTGATCCTGCCCTTGCTAGCGGCCTGCTCAACAGCGACTTGCCCTTAGTCGATAGCTACCTAGAAGCGCTGACTTTCGGATTTTTTCAGGCCGAGCTCAACCAAAACGCCATCTATCAAGAGGTGCTCGACAACGCCACCATTGTCCAAATCGGCAGACAGCCGATCCCACTTTATCTAGTCAACAGTCTGAGCGCCGATCAACTGCGACCCGCCACGCCAGCAGCACCGACCTCTCCCCCGGCCTCTCCCCCAACTGCGCCTCCAGCCGAACCCGCGCCAGTCTCTGTCTTACCTTTCTAGCGCGGCCCTTCTAGCGCATGGCTCTTCTAGTGCGTGGCCCTTCTAGCTCAATGACATAGACTATCTAAAGCAATTTCCAACGACCAGGCTTAACCTACGTTCTATATATCTCCTATGACTTTGAAAGTTTACGGCATTCCCAACTGCGGCACTTGTAAGAAGGCGATCGCCTGGCTAGAAGACAAAGGCATTGCCTACGAATTCATCAACACGAAAGAACAGCCACCGACCCAACCTATGATTGAAAAATGGGTCGAAGCGCTGACTGCTAGGCCGATGCGAAATACCTCCGGCCTCTCGTACAGGGCTCTAGGCGAAGAGAAAAAAACCTGGAGCGACCAGCAGTGGGTAGAGGCGTTTGCAGATGACGCGATGCTGCTAAAGCGGCCCCTGTTTGAAAAAGATGGCACAGCGGTTATGGCTGGCTTTCGGGCCAAAGAAGAAGAGAAAATAGAAAAGCTGTCTGCCTGAATGTTCAGAAGGCTACAGAGAGTGTTCTACAAACCTTGTAGCCGTTGCGTTATGCTCTCAGACTGCTATCGAAGCAGTCGATATGCTCTTCTGACGCTACCTGCTTCAATAGGGCGAGAGAACCATCTACGTTCAAGAACGCCGCCCATCAATAAGTTATCAACCCTGTTCCTCGCTTGCAGAAAATCTGGCCTCGGCATCTCTTCAACAAACAGCTCATTCATAAAGTCTTCGACTAGAAGTTCTTTGCCTTGTTCTCTTTCTAATATGCCAAAGATAGCGTCATCCAAAGACAGATAGTCAAATCCTGCTTTCAGGTAAGGTTGCCAGCTAGGTTTTTTCCGTTCGGTTTGCGCTTCGGCTGCTGCACTCTTAGCCGCAGTATCGTCGATTAGAGGCTCGTCAAAGACAATCAAGTCTTTGGGCACAGATGACTTGTTTCCATATTCCAATACGGTGGACTTTTCACCGCCATCGCTAGACGTAGTCGTATACTGTTTCACCATAGAATAGTTTTTTGTATAGACCAGTGCGGTCGGTTTGACGGCTTCAGTACTAGGTACGAACGTTAGACGACCCAGTTCAAAGAAGTCGATGTACTCCTCGCTACCTTTTTTAGGGAATATGTCGTACTTTTCCTCGGAGGTTAGCTCCTGGTCGGTCAGCGGCCTCAGCTCCCATAGCAGCGTGTACTGCCCAGCCTCTATATCGAGTGGATAGCCATGGTGTCCTGCACAAAGATATACCCGACCTTCTGCTGGTACCGTCCAGGGTACGATAAGCGCCCTAGCTGCGTTTGAATCGTAGCTGAGCTGATTTGACTGCTGCACAGTCAGCCAAGCATCACCGATTATTAAATGAAAAGCAACGACGTTAGGTCTGCAGACGATCCCTTGGTCATAGAGAAGGTTGACTTCTTCTCTAGTCCCGTTTGCTAGTACGCTACGAGCGAAAGGTTTGTAGTAGGAGAGTTCAAGCGTTTGACTGATTTGTTGGTCAAATATTATGTCAGGCATGGATACTGTCCTAGATAGCTGCTCTAGATAGTAGAGACTCAAGGTTGAGACGCTTAGTCGCTGAAAATCGAATGCTATCTGAAGGCTATAGAGGCTGTTCTACACAACCTCTAGTCTTTGTGTCAATCCTCCACTATCCGATCCGCTCAGCATAAAACTTTAGTTAGTGTAAAACTCTAGGCTGAACCCTATTCTGACTAGAGATATGGCGTCAAAAACAACAGACGTTGTCGTTATCGGCAGTGGCATCGGCGGGCTGTGTTGCGCTGCCCTGCTAGCCCACTACGGCAAAAAAGTCACGGTCTGTGAAAGTCATACGTTAATTGGCGGGGCCGCTCACGGGTTTGAGCGTGACGGTCATCGCTTTGACTCTGGCCCTTCGTTATATTCGGGGCTGTCCGAAAGCCCTTCACCCAATCCGCTGCGTCAGGTGCTCGACATCATCGGCGAAGATATCGCGTGGGCAAACTACGACACTTGGGGCTGTCGCCTGCCCGAAGGCGATTTTGATACGGCTGTCGGCGCAGACCAATTTTGTGAGGTCTTGCAAAGGCTGCGCGGCCCCAAATCCGTGGCCGAATGGCGAGAGCTGCAGCGGGTGATGCAGCCGTTGGCCAGTGCAGCCGTCGCCTTGCCCACCGCCGCCGTTCGATTTGACTGGGGCGCGGTCAGAACCGCTGCGCCTTTCGTGCCCAAGCTGCTAAAGCACAGCCTGAACACACTGAAGCTGACCGGGCCTTTTAGCCGCATTATGGATGAGGTCATTACCGATCCGTTTGCGCGTAACTGGCTAGATATGCTGTGCTTTCTGCTCTCTGGCCTGCCTGCGAGTGGCACAAGTACCGCCGAAGTCGCCTTTATGTTTGCCGACTGGTATCGACCTAATGTGCAGCTTGACTATCCGATTGGCGGGTCAGCGGCGCTGGTAGAAGCTTTGGCTAAAGGCGTGACTAAGCACGGCGGCGAAATCAAGACTGGATCGCATGTGAGCGGGATTACTACTGAGGAAGGCAGGGTAACGGGCGTAGCGCTGCGCGGCGGCGAGAGAATAGCGGCGCAGACGGTTGTTTCTAACGCTTCGATTTGGGACACGCTAAAGCTAGTGCCCGAAGGGGTGCTGCCCAAGAAGTTTGTGGAGAGGCGATCGCACATCCCCCCCTGTGAAAGCTTCATGCACCTGCACCTAGGCATAGACGCGAAAGACCTACCTTCAGATTTAGCCTGTCACTATATTGTGGTCAATGACTGGGCCAAAGGCGTAGATGCACCCCAGAACTTAGTGCTAATTTCGATTCCGTCTGTACTCGATCCTTCACTAGCCCCGCCCGGCAAACATACACTGCATGTCTACACACCTGGCAACGAACCCTACGAACCTTGGGCAGGCATGACTAGAAGCAGCAAGGCTTACGCGGTGCAAAAAGAAAAGCGCTCAGAAGTCATGTGGCAGGCACTAGAGCGAGTCATTCCTGACATTCGACAGCGAACCACGCTGAACCTGACCGGGACGCCACTGACTCACGAGCGCTATCTAAGGCGCTACCGAGGATCTTATGGCCCAGCGATTCAGGCGGGCAAAGGGCTATTTCCAGGGCCGTTAACGCCAGTAAGAGGGCTGCTATGCTGCGGAGATTCTACCTTTCCTGGAATTGGACTGCCCGCAGTTGCAGCCAGCGGCATGATCGCAGCCCACTCGCTGATTCCAACCGCTCAGCACCAAAAATCACTTAGCGCTATCACTATCTAAACCGTTACGCTGTCATTTTCTCTTCTTCTACAGCTTTTCTTCTACAGAAAGATCGGTAGAAATCACAAACGAGTTTCCTGTCGACTGCTCTAGCGCCTGCAGCCAGCGCAGCTTCAGTAGATTAGGATTGTCATTAATCATCCGGGCCGCGTTCGCCAGATTCCGTAGGGCTGCGCTCTCGCCTCTGGCCCGCTCAAGCTGGGCGACTCCCTCTTGTTTGGCCTGGGCAACTTGAGCGTATAGGTCACGTAGCTTTCCTGGCAGCATCAGATCTCTAATACTGACCTGAGTCAAACGTAGACCTAATGGTGCAACAGCAGGCGTGGCCCGCTCAAGAATTTGCTGACTGAGGATATTACGGTTCATGAGCAGATCTTCCATTGAGACTTCACTCACAACTTCTCTCAGACCGTCCTGCACTATTTTGTACAGCGCCGTGGAGTACGCCGCTACCTGATTGATCGCGACTTCTGGACTTATTACCTCATAAACCACGTTCAGACTCACTTTCAGGCCAATCCCGTCAGCGGTCAAAATCTCTTGCCCAGGAACCGATACGTACTGCGAACGAATGTCTACTTTACGAATCATTCTGCTGCCAAAAATTGGCGTAACCCAATACTGACCGGGCGGCAGTTCTCGCCTAAAACGCCCCTTTATATACTCCAGCCCACGCTCGTACTCAAAAACGGTAATCCGCATCTATCAATATCAATCAAAAATTTTAAGGCCCCTCGACAACTGCTCCAGGTTCATCGGCGGAGGCCTTAACCTGCAAAGCCGCTATCCCTGTACCCGAAGGTCGAGCTGTCGCCAAGGAGCTAGGCGTTCATCCTTATCAAGTCTTTTAGACTTTTGATCATAGAGAAGTGCGATACGCAAAGCCCAATCAGTGATACTGCCGGGCCGCTGACCATTTTCTCTACAGGTTTAAACATACCTGTAGGGCTGTTTCTCAGCTATAGATTTCCGATTATTGGAACAAGCTCGCACCTGCTCTCATTATTTCTTGATGACAAAGAAATACAGCCCTAGCACGGGTTTTCGTTGTTCGCCAACGGTGTTATCTATGCTTTTAGACGTGGCTCAGTTTGGGCTCTCACCTAGTTGTCCCAACTTCGCTCCTCGGGTGCATTAGATTGTTATCTGCCGTTCCCTTGTGAGAATTGGCTATAAATAAAAGTGACAAAGTCTGTCTCAACCTGGAACCAGACGTACGGTGCGTCAGCGGGCTCTTCTGAATACTCGTGGTTCCAGTACCAGATTGGGTATTCACCATCACCTGCCGGATGATACGTATCGAAGCAATATATGCTACCACCCCAGTCTCGGGCAAACGGGATCATTATGCGTGCTTCTACCGACGGGATAAACGAAGACAGCTCGGCTAATTGAAGTATGAAATCGAGGTGGTCGCCTCGGTCAATGCCAAATAGCTGAATACCACTAAAAGCACCACCGTTTAGCTGGCTCAAGAACTCTTTGTAGCTTGGCGGAAGCGTGTGCCCAAGCATACTCTCAGCCACGAGGATCGGTGTGAGAGGAGCTTTATCTAGTAATGCTTTGGATTTGGGATGTGATCGCACCATGTCAATAAACGCGCGGTCAAAGTGCAGCATGTTCCGTGGCGTTGAGGTGAATGGAGTTCAGTTGGGTAACAATTCATGATTAGTAGATTACCCGAGCATCCTGTGTCTTAAGCTTTCCGATCCTGTTACCGAACTAAATTACCGAACCAAGCCCTTGCTGTCAGACCAATTGATTTTTCACCTTGACAAAGTGAATTAAGAATGTTTTTGAAAGATTTGAGTTGCTTTTTTGGATTCGCCAACAGCATCCGTTTCTACATAGCATCCATCTCTACTTGAATCCCTAATCTTTTCTCAGAAAATGTCTGGCTTATCATATTTCTCGCGATGTCAGAAAAACCTTTCTAATTCGGTCGTTTGAGAGACCAAAAGCGGTTTACGTTTGTTATACTTGTTTACATAACGTTTCATAAAACTTAACGTCTTACATATTTCTTAACTGCCACCCATGAACATCTCCTCACTCACCAGTCTCTTCTTCAAACCCAACGTCAACGCTAATACTGCTTCACAGGCAACGCTTGCGATCGCCCGCGTCATCATCGGTCTGATGATGATCCACAACGGTCAAGACAAGCTCGCTGATATCGAAAGCTTTGCTCAGGCATACGTTGCCTACCTGGGCTTGCCTTTCCCGATCTTCCTTAGCTACGTCGCTGCCTACACTGAGCTAATTGCCGCGCCTTTGGTGATGGTAGGTCTCTTCACTCGCCCTGCCGCCTTTGGCCTCTTTAGCACTATGTGCGTTGCGATGTACCACCACGTCAAGGTTGCCGGTCTGAGCCTACCTTACCTAGAGCTCTCTGCAATCTACGCAGCTTGCTTCTTGTACTTCACTGTCAACGGCCCTGGCCTCTTCTCCTTCGATGCTCTGATTGCTAACCGCATTGATGCTAGTGCATTGTCTGCCAAGGCTAAGCAGGTCATGCGTCTAGAAAGAGCTTTCCAAGCTGGGAGCGTTCAAAAGTCTGAAGTGACTGCTCAGTAGACGCTGCTGGCTGAAGGCTCTGTTAGCTGAAGTACTCACGACTTCGGTAGCGTCTTAAAGCGGTTAAGGCTTTGGAGCCACAATCTCCAGATCAAGGTTTCCGATAATCCAAAATCTCCAAATTAAAGCGGTCTTGTCAGTGGCAAGGCCGTTTTCGTTTTTTGTCTCTGGCGATGACGCAAAGGTATACAGTTGAAAAAATCATTTGGAGCGCTAGCTTTGACACGCACTATCCCACTACATTTTGTCGATGAAGAACAAGTCAAACATGACTACGTCAATCAGTCAGTGTGGCTAGAGATGTCTGGATTCACGGCCAGGCCAGGCAGTCACTGCCTGTTGCCTTCTGCTGATGGTGAGCTAGACCAGGTGCTAGTCGGCATGCCTGAGACTTTTGACACCTGGACGCTAGGGGCGCTCTCTCAGACGCTACCGGCTCAAAAATACGCGCTAGCTGATGATTTTTCGGCTGATGTTGCGACCAAGCTCTGTCTCGGCTGGGTCTTAGGCCAGTATCGCTTCACCCGCTACAAGCAGCTAGCTGATGCCCTGCCCGAGCTTGAATTTCCTGACAGCGTCGATGATAGATACGTCACTGCCGCCGCCGAAGCCACTTATCTGGTCCGCGATCTGATCAATACACCTGCGCTGGATATGGCACCACAGCACCTAGCCGATGCCGCCCAAAAGCTAGCTCAGCACTTTGGTGCTACCTGTGAGATCACGCTCGGTGAAGCGCTCTTAGAAAAGAACTATCCCATGATCTACGCGGTGGGCCAGGCGAACAGTGCGCCCAGTACTCAGACGCCTAGGCTGATTGATCTGCGCTGGGGTGAGGTGGATAACCCCACGGTCACTCTAGTGGGCAAAGGGGTTTGCTTTGATACGGGTGGATTGAATATCAAAGCCGCAGCAGGAATGAAGCTGATGAAGAAAGACATGGGCGGCGCGGCGCAGGTACTAGGTTTAGCCCAAATGATCATGCAGCTCAAGGTACCTGTAGCGCTCCGGGTGCTGGTGCCAGCCGTTGAAAACAGCATTTCTAGTAATTCAACTCGGCCATCAGATGTGCTGATTGCTCGCCAAGGTACCACGGTAGAAATCGGCAATACAGATGCAGAAGGCAGGCTCGTGCTGGCAGATGCGCTGACAGAGGCCAGCAGTGAATCGCCCGATCTGCTAATCGATTGCGCCACACTGACCGGGGCAGCGCGAGTAGCAGTGGGGGCCGAGATCGCAGCGCTGTTTTGCAACGATGACGAAACGGCTGAGGCGCTGTTAGCCGCAGGAGAGGCAGTGGACGATCCGCTGTGGAGACTGCCACTGCACCAGCCTTACCGGGCGATGCTAGAGAGTAAAGTTGCCGATCTCAACAATATCTCTAGTACGCCTTATGGAGGCTCGATTACAGCGGCGCTATTTCTCAGCGAGTTTGTTCAAGACCAAGCGCCTTGGATACATCTCGATCTGATGGCATACAACACGCGATCACGCCCAGGCCGCCCAGAAGGTGGAGAAGCCATGGGAATGCGAGCATTGTTTGAGCTGATCCAAACGCGGTTTGGGCGATAGCGTTTATTGAATAAATCTAAGTACTCAACAATTCGCCAGATGCATTTGGCGAATTGCTATACAATTACACAAAAAATTAATCAAAGTGTTTGATGCGGAAGGCTAGGCTTCTGATTCAGTGGGAACTGTAGAGCAGCTTTATATATCAAATATTGTTGATAGCTTTAGGACAATTCATCCTTAGTATTTGCACTCTGTTTGTACAGAGCTTTTGTCCCTATCTACTAGCTGCTGGGTCTTGCTGCTATGACATCTACTCCACCCGCCTCCGCGTCTAATTCCACTCCTAGTTCTGGTGCCGTTGCCGCCTCTAGTTCTGGTGCTGTCACTGCCTCTCGTCCTCGAAAAGGCATACCCAAAGGCTTGTTTTGGCCGCTGGTATGGACGGCAATTCTGATGGTGGCGGGCGCTGTGAGCTGGCGGGCAGTGTCGATCATGACGCGCAATCCCCCTTTGCCAAACTGCAATCAGATTTTGAGTATTGGCACCGATCGTGAGCGGCTGCTATGCGCTCAAGCTAGCGTCCAGTCAGGCTCGGCGCAGGCGCTAGTGGCGGCGATTGAGATGGTAGAGCCCTGGCAGGAGTCGCATCCTGAGTATGAGGAAGCCAGTCGGCTGATGAACCGCTGGGCTAAGGCGCTGCTGCCGGAGCTAGAGAGGATGGTACAGCGCGGTGAGGTGACGCGGGCGATCGCACTGGCCAGGCGCATTCCCAGGCGAGTCGACGTGTATCCCAGGTTCAAGAGCGCGATCGCCACTTGGGATAAAGAATGGAGCGCCGGCAAAGAGATAGAGTCAACCGTCGAGCAAAAGATTGCGGCTCAAAACTGGTCTGGCGCTCGCCGAGACTTGCAGCGCCTGAAGGTGATGAACAGCAACTATTGGGTGCTCACTCGCTATGGTCAGCTAGAAGCCAGAATAGACAGAGAAGAAGACGGTCGCCGCCTGCTAGAAAAAGCTAGGACGCTGGTGGCTCAAAGTGAGAAGACAGGTAATTTGGACAAGCTGGGCGAAGCGCTAGCGATCATTGAGGCCATCAACCTAGAAACGGCAGCGTGGAAAGAGGCCAAGCCCGATATTAACCAGTGGGCAGAGCGCGCTTTGCAATACAGCTTTCAAAAGTGGGAAGAAGAGGATATCGAGGCAGCGATCAAAATTGTGCAGCGAGTGCCGCCCGATTTGGCAGTGACCACTGAGGCCAAAGACCTGCTGCATTTTGGCCATGCCCAGCGCCTAGCGAGCAATCAAGGCGATCGGCTAGCACCGACCTATGGCCAAATCTACAACCTGCTGGAGGCCATTCAAGCAGTTCAGCGCATTTCAACCACTAGTCCCTTTTATCTGGAGGCGCAAGATAGCGCTGCCAAGTGGCAGCAAAAGCTAGACGATATCGTCAAGCTGCACTCTGCTAATGCCCTAGCCGAGATTGGCCGAAAAGCGACCTATCGAATGGCGATCGCCAAAGCCGAACAAATCACCCAAGAGCGCCCGCAAAGAATTCAGGCCCAGACGCTGGTTTCTCACTGGGAAAAAGAAATTCAGCGGATTGAAGATCGCCCCATCCTCGATGCAGCTGTGCAGATCGCGACTAAAGGAGATAAGGACAATCTGCGTCAGGCGATTGCCCAGGCCCAAAAAGTAGAGCAGGGCCGAGCGCTACGAATCGAAGGACAAACCTATATCGCTGAGTGGCAAGATCGAATTGAGATCATTGAAGATCAGCCGCTTATGGACCAGGCTCAAAAGCTGGCTGATAGCGGCAAGCTCAAAGCTGCGATCGCCCAAGCCAAGAAAGTCAAAGAAGGCCGCGCCCTTTACGACACGGCTCAAGCTGCCGTTTCAGAATGGACCACAGAAATTGAAATCATCGAAGATCGCCCAATCTTGACTCGAGCTGAAAATCTAGCGGCGATCGGCCATTTTTCAGCGGCGATCGAAGAGGCCTATCAAATCGCACCGGGTCGCGCCCTCTATAGCGAAGCCCGCAGCAGCATTGCTATATGGGAAGACGAACGGGCTTACATCTGGTCTCTAGAGGAGCCTGCCGAAGAGTATGATGACGACTATAGTGAGGATAGCTATTACGAAGAAGATAGCTATTACGACGATGGCTATTATGACGACGATAGCTGGTAAGGACAGCTATCGCGATAGCTTTGCGAGCGACAACTAAGCGACAACTTTAAATGAGTGACGCGACGCGCCCCCAGCGCAGCCCCAACCAGAATCAGCTACAGCTCGCGCTAGTCGACGCTGACCCGGTGTTTCGACTGGGGCTCAAAGTGTGGCTAGAGCAGCAGAGTGATTTTACTGTCGTAGCCGAAGCCGGTAGCTCGGACGAAGCCTTAGCAGAAGTGCGATCGCGTTTCGACAACTACCAGCGCTCCTTCGACGATCCGGCCCTACGCCAGTCAGACCAGCCGCTCAATCCTCCTATCGATCTGGTCTTGCTCGATCTAGGCATCGGTGATTCAGATCCTGATGCGACGCCAGGCCTGGCGTTGTGTCAACAGCTCAAGACAGAATTTCCCGACCTGCCCATTTTGGTTTTAGGCGCGCAGGCCGAACCCGTCCTTCAAGCCGCCGCCGAACGTATGGGAGCCAACGGCTACGGCACCCGCAGCATGTCCGTTCGCGCCCTAGCGCAGCTCATCCGCCAAGCCGCCGCTGGCCAGGTTCAGTCCCAGACAGACGCCTCCTCACCCCAAAACTCGGCCCAGTACCCACCTCAATATCCGAGCGCAACCGAAACCGAGCCTGCCCCCTTCGTAACAGAACGTAGCCAAAGCTCACTCTCACGCCTCGACGACATTCCCGGCCCGCTGACGGCGATGCGGATCAGCATGCGGCTCTCAGGACTGAGGCAAATCGATCAAAACCTATTTGATATCAGCGTCGCTCGTCAGCAGACAACGTCTTGGCTACAGCAGACTATTCTAGATGGCAAAAAGCGCGAGCTGACAGCGGCCAGGTGGCTAATGGCAATGCTGTGGAAGACGCCAGGCTTCGACTCAGCTCAGCCCTCAGGCCGAATGATGGCGGAGGCAGCGCGCGGTCAAAAGCCAGCTACAGATTGGCTGCGGCTCTCTGGGCAAGCCGCAGCTAGCTACGCCGACAGAACGGCAGCGCGATATTTAGAGCGAGAGGCTTTGGTCCCCAGAGCCGCCACCGCTTTAGCCGAGATTGAGTCCCGGCTGGGAGGGGCTTTGTCAGGGCGACCGGGAGAGGTACAGAATGCAGTGTTTGAAGGGGTGTTTGCGAAGCTGCAGCGACCATTGAAGAATGCGGGAGATCAGCCGTTAGAAATCGATATTCTACGGCCTGATAAGAAGCTGGAGCTGCTGTATCTGGTGCTGAGGCAGCTAGAAGAGTTATTGGCAGACTTACGCGCTTCGCAGGTCACTCCCGGTCAGCTATCGGCGATGTCATCCCAGGTGCTCAAAGACCTATGGGACGTGGTGAATACAGAATTTTTTGGCAAATACTACACGGTGCGCGTGAGCAATGTCGAAGAGGAGGTCGTCAGCCTGCTACAGCAGGAGAAGCCCTTTGTCGAGATGCAAATCTTGAACAACATTCCGCTCGTACCTAAGCTATTTGGTCACTGGCTGTTTCAAGAGGCAGTGATGATCGAAAGCGAGCTGTATTTGGCTACGACACCGCAGGCGATCGCCCGTAGTGAACAGCTGTTAGAAAATCTGATGATTCAAGTCGCCAACGCGGTCGTTCAGCCGTTGCTCAATCGCCTCGCTGATACCGAGTCAATCAAGAAAAGCCTGTACTCGACTCGGATGATGTCTTCTAGAGAGATTGAGCGCTTTCGTAACGATCTATCCTGGCGATATCGCCTGAATCGGCTAGTGAATGAGCCCAAAGCTATCTTTGAAAGCCGCTATAACTTGTTTGTGCTGACAGAAAGAGGAATTGGGCAGATATCAATATACTCGCCGCGCCGGGCCGAGCTGAACCAGCTAAAAGGAATTCCGCTAGTGGTGACGCTGGCGATTGAAACCAGGGATGCGATCGCGCCGCGCTTGCGGACAGCTATTTCCCTACTGGGCAATGGCGTTGTCTACGTTCTGACCGAAGTCCTTGGTCGGGGGCTGGGGCTAGTGGGGCGCGGCATCTTTCAAGGGATGGGCTCCGCATGGCAAGATACCAAGAGCAAAGGCCGCCCTGGCTCTACC
>NZ_JADEXO010000238.1 GCF_015207105.1 cf. Phormidesmis sp. LEGE 11477 | reverse complement strand
CTTCTAGGGCGAATCATGTTTCACCTGCACTAAACCGTAGTTTCTGGCCAACCGGTGAGTTTGATGCCCTTGTCAGCCAACAATGTACAAATGGTTTAAGTCAGGGGCTCGGTTTGGGCCTTGAGGGAGGCAGCATCAAGTACATCGGCTGCTATCTACCTGCTCGGAAGTCCGCATTCGTTACAGGTTCATCATCGTTTTGTGCGGGACGCTCGCTTAGGGCGGAGCAAGGACCGGCGGATGAATGAAACGGAGCCTTACACCAAGGCACTTCTCGGCGCGATTGAAGAGGATATCCAGCAGCCACCGCAGTCTCTTAGGCAAACCTGCTTTTTTGCCTTGGTGCTGGTCCACGGCAGCCGGTTGCAGCCGCGTGATCTCGTGCGTAACTAAACGCCGAATAGGGTGTTGTTGGCTCTACCCACCGGCGTTCAGTCGCTCTTCCCAATCTAAGGCGGTGCTCAAGATGAAATCGAGATTGTCGTGCTCGGGGCTCCAATTAAGCGAGGCCTGCAAGCGTGACGCATCCGCTACCAGTGCAGCCACATCGCCGGCTCGTCGTGGTGCCGTACGCACGCGCAGGTTCACCCCGGAGAGCTGTTTGATACCTTCTATCACCTGGCGAACGGAATAGCCCCGGCCGTAGCCGCAGTTTAGCGTCAGACTATTGCCCTGGTCCCTAAGATGGGTAAGAGCGCTAACATGTGCCCTCGCCAAGTCACTTACGTGAATGTAATCACGGATGCAGGTTCCATCCGGAGTGTCGTAATCATTGCCGAATACTTGGAGCTCCGCGCGCTTGCCGGCCGCGACTTCGCAGGCGGTCTTGATCAGATGTGTGGCCCCCGGGGTTGACTGTCCGGTTCGCCCCAGAGGGTCGGCGCCGGCCACGTTGAAGTAACGCAGCGCCACATAACGGAAATCCTGAGCAATAGCGAGGTCGCGTAGCATCCACTCAACCATCAACTTTGAGGTTCCGTAGGGGTTGACCGGTCGCGTCGGCGCCGTCTCGCTTACCGAGGTAGTTTCGGGTTGACCATACACCGCAGCTGTCGAAGAAAACACGAAGCGGTTGATGCCGTGGTCCACACAGGTTTGGAGCAGCTGTCTCGTCTTGCAAGTGTTGTTAGCGTAATAGGTCAACGGCGCAACGACGGACTCCGGGACAACGATATCGCCAGCGAAGTGCATAACCGCTGAGATACGATGCTCATTGAAGATACGCTCAAGCACAGTCTTGTCGCCCACGTCTCCCAAATAGAAGGGAACCCCCTCAGGCACCAGGTCGCGCCGGCCCTTGGCGAGGTTGTCAAGAACAACCACTGGGTAGGAATGCTCCTGACAGGCTAGCACGGTATGGCTGCCAATGTAGCCGGCCCCACCTGTGACCAACACTTCGTCTTTTGTCATCTATTTAACATGTCCGCGAATGTGGCGATGCCGTGATTGGTCCAAAGCCCTGCAAAGAGAGGAACGGATGCGGGGCACTTACTCAACGAATCTAACTTCTCCAACTTAGTATATTCAAAGAATGAATTTCAAAGCTTGAATGACGGTTCCATTCGCAGTATTTGAAGTCCCGGACTGGGAATGGAAAGCTGTGTTGCCCAAAGGAACCAAATCCGACGCTGAACTCGACTTCCTCACAGCCATTGAGCGTGGCGAAGTGGTGACGCAGATTGCGCTGAAGCAGCATATCGGCGTCTCCGTTGGCCTGATCAACGCGCTTCTTAAGCGCGCCGTCAACAAGGGCTATGTGAAGGTCCGCCAGGTTCCATATCGGCGTTATGCCTACTATCTGACGCCGCAGGGTTTTCGCGAAAAGGGCCGTTTGGTCGCCAAATACCTTGAGACGTCACTGTGCTTTTTTCGTGAGGCTCGAGGTCAATATGCAGAGGCTTTTGAGCGGGCACAAGCAACTGGGGCTGGGCGGCTTGTTTTGTTCGGGAGTGGCGAGCTTGCGGAAATCGCATTTCTTGCGGCTTCCGAGGCAGAGGTGTCCATTGTGGCTGTGGTCGATAAGAAAGCGAGGCAAGTGCGCTGTCATGGCGTCCCTGTGGTGGCGGGGTTGAAAGATGCCGAACCGTTTGACGGCATTGTCATCACCGATGCGAGTTCGCCGCAGAAGGCGTACGAATACTTGCGCGAGTCTTTCCCTGAAATCAGAATCTTCGCGCCAGGGTTGCTGCGGATCATACCGGACCGTTCGGATTTGATCGCAGCGGCCGGCCGAGAGGAGTTTGATCCTTGATGCCGTCCGGAAAGTGTGTCCCTGGTGGCTTTTTTCCACAGCAGACCCTAATTGCGGTGCCGTGCTGTGTTCTCAACGACGCGCTTGGCCTAGGCA
>NZ_JADEXO010000142.1 GCF_015207105.1 cf. Phormidesmis sp. LEGE 11477 | reverse complement strand
GTCACTGTATTCCTCAACAATGTCGTTGTTCGCGCCGAAGAGAGCAGCGAGAACCTATACGCCAGCATCGATATGGTGACTGATAAACTTACCCGACAGCTTAGAAAATACAAAGAGAAGCGCCGCGATCAAAATCACGCTTCCGTTCGCCCCATCGACGTTGACGCTACTATCAACGCGCCTGATCTCACTTCAGAGGCTAACGCTGATATCAGTGAAGTACTCAACCATCAGCCTAAGCTGCCCGACACGGTTGTCCGCAGTAAATACTTTGCCATGCCACCAATGACCGTGCAAACTGCCCTAGAGAATCTAGAGCTAGTAGGACACGATTTCTATATGTTTCGCAATGTGGAAACCGGAGAAATCAATGTTATCTACGAGCGCAATCACAAAGGCTATGGTTTGCTTCAGCCCCGACAGAATCAAGTCAAAGTCGCTCAGAACAATCATAAAGAGAACGAGACGGATAGCCTGACCCCTCTTGCAAAGGCTCTCTAACGAAACCTCGTAGCGAAATTTTGTAGCCCTTTTACGAAGATTCCTCTCTGAGAGAACAGCCCTCTTTCTAGACTAGGTTTTTAAGACTAAGTAAGTTTGTGAAACTTAGGAAAAAGAAGGAAGAGGGCTTCGACAATAAAAAACTAGGCGACCTCCAGCAGGCCGTCTAATTTGCCCTTACGCTCAAGCGCATGAATGTCGTCACAGCCACCAATATGCTTGTCGTCGATAAAAATCTGAGGCAGCGATCTTCTCCCGGCTCGCTCAGCCATTTCGTCTCGAGCCGCTTCGTCACCATCAATACAATACTCTGTGTATTCAACGCCTTTTTGATCCAACAGAGACTTAGCTCGAATACAGAACGGGCAACGACTCCAGGTATAAATCTCGATCTTAGGCTGCATACTTTTCCTCTGATAGCACTGTGCTCATCTATCTATAGTCTAAAAGCTTATTGACATCTCGACTGTATATTTAAAAACGCGATTTTAGGCATGTGTGCTTACTAAGCCTCACGAAGGAAAATAGCCGACATCGACTATTTTCATGCATCGGTTGACCACTTTAGCGCTTGTGTAAGAAGGGTCTGATTATTAAAGATGCTTAGATAGAGATGCTTGGAGCAAAGTGACGAGTGCTACAGCTTTTCCGAGTCAGAGATATGCACCGTGAACGAAAGATCTTCTACAGTCACAACATCCTTATCGTATAGCTTGCGGCCTCGTCTAAGTTCCATATCACCATTGACCGAGACTTCTCCGCTGCGAATGATTAGCTTAGCCTCACCGCCGGAGCGAGCAACATCGATTACCTTTAGAAACTGATCAAGCTTGATGAAATCTGCTGTCATCGCCATAGGGAGATTGCGTATGAATGGTAGTACTCCTTCAGCCTACTATGAGTACCTACTACCGGTATTGGTCACCTGACTAAAGGACGACTCGCAAGTTAAAAGACTACCGTTGTTCAGAAGACCTCGCTTTGAGCTTTGAGTTTTGAAGAGAAAAGATGATATCTGGAAGGTCGTATCAGGGCAAGAGAACATCAAACTAAAGCAGGTTCTGGCGACTTGAGGGTTTCAACAACTTGCTGAACGGTTGCGATCGCTTCTTGCTGCTGTGCCTCTGCCTCTTGCCATTGGCCAACCGCTGCTGACATTCCTTCTAATGCCTGGCCAAATCCGTCTAAGTGCTCTTCTATCACAGATAGCATCGACTCGTATCGCGTTACCTGCCCCTGCATTTCGCCGACTATTTGATGTTGAGCGCGACAGGCTGATTCCATCTCGGTGATCTTTTGTCGCTGCTCCTCCGTAGCTTGCTGGTGCTGCTGCCGCGTCTGCTTCAAAGAATCAAGCTCAGACTGGATTTGAGCAATCTCTGCTTCTACCTGTTGGATCTGCTCATCAAGCAACGCCCGTAGCTTATCGATCTCATCTAAAACGGGCTCTAGCTCAGCCCCTGTTCCTGTTCCTTCAGCTGCTAGCCCCTGCCGACGCAACAGCACAGCTCGGTGCTGGCTGAGTACTTCCTCGCGCTCTAGCAAATTTCGCCTTTGCCCTACCAGCGTTCGGTTCAGCATCACATGGCGATCCTTCTCTTCGGCGATTTCTGTTTCTAGCTGTAGCCGATCGTAATCATTGACCTCATTCAGCTTGTTTTTAAGCGCATCAATATCGTCTTGCTGGAGCTTCAGCTCTTCTTCTTGGTCATTGACAAACTGAACCATCTTCTCTAAGTCTTTCTCTAACTTAGTCACTAGCGCTTGTAGATCTTCTTCTGTCATTGCTTCCAAAGAGGCAACGTCTACCTTCTTGCTCAACCTCACCTTGTCAGCAGCATTCAACAGTTCATACACCTGCTGATGTAGCTCAGACTGATTCTTTAGCTGGTCCGTCAAAAGCTGGTTATGCTCCTGCTTGGCGCTGAGTAAGGACTGCTGCTGCTGCAGATGAACTTGAGTGTTGTGCAGCTTAGATTCCGATTCTACAATGGCTTGCTTCATCGCCAGCAAATCCTCTGTTTGCGAGGCCAAATCTGCCTCTGCCGCCGTCAGCTCTTGCTGCTTTTGTACAAGACGCTGCCGTTCTTCTTCTAACTCAGCTCGATGCCCATTCAACAGTTCAAAGGCGCTTGTAGTCTTGCTAGATGCGCTCGAGGCCACTGAATCTAGCTGTCCAAGATCCGCTAGAGCCGACTTAATTTGAGTAGCCTGCTCATCACTAAGGCTAGCCCCACGCTGATATTCTGCCTGAAGTTCTTCTTTGCGCTCCTCAAACTGCTGAATCTCACCATTTAAATGGGCCCAAGCGCCTTCTAGCTCATCGCTCTTACGAGTGAGTTCTTCTTGCAGCTGATCTACCTCAGCTTTCTTAGTCTCTATCTCCTGCTTTTGCGCCTCGACTTTCTCTAGATCAGCTTCGGCTTGCTCTATCTGCTCTTGCCTAGTCTCTATCTCCATCTCGCGACGGTTCAAAGCCTGGCTTTGATAGGTCAAAGACTCCTTCCACTGCTCTATCTCTTCACCTTGAGACTTAAACTTCTTACTTAGGCCAGAGAAGTTTTGCAAAACGCCTACTAGCGTCCGGCCAGCTTCTTGATGACGTTTCACCTGCCGACTATTAGTCAGCTCTATCATCACGAGTACGCCGCTAGCGTACGGTGCGTCATCGGGCGCAGGAATCAGCTCTTCATTCGGTACACTACTCCAATCATGCTCGGATCGTTGAGCAGCAAGCAGCTTGAAATCCGCTTTACCGCTACCCATAAATCCACTCTTCTTCTGTGTCTCGGCTAGATAAAGCACGCTGGCAGTTCCCTTTACTTTGTGCAGACCATCGGGCCCACAGTATGCCCAGCATCCGCCAAGCGGATCACATCTATGCCACTAACTATCGAGAACAGGGGCGAGATCAAAAGGTCACCATAGAGTCTATAGCTTTGACATCAACTATTTAACAAGTAAAGTTGAATGCTCAGCGCATCAGCGGGTACGTTGATGGCAGCGTGGGGAATGATTGACCAGCAGGCTGCACGGGTGCTGTCATGTCAAATGGTCGCAGAATCAGGGAGATTATGAGCACAATTCTGGTTGTCGAAGACAGCGTCGCCCAACAAGAAAGTATAAAAATTTTGCTCGAAGAAAGCGGATTGAAGGTGACAGTTGCCAGCGACGGTATCGAAGCGCTACAGCTGCTGCAGCACCGTCTCCCCGACCTGGTTCTATTAGATATCGTGATGCCCAAGATGAATGGTTACGAAGTCTGCCGTCGGATCAAGTCCAATTCGGCTACTCACGGTCTGCCAGTGGTGATGTGTTCAGCAAAGGGGGAAGAATTTGATCGCTACTGGGGAATGAAGCAGGGCGCAGATGCCTATATTGCCAAGCCTTTTCAGCCAACTGAGCTAGTAGGTACTGTCAAACAACTGCTACAGAGCTAACTACCGACAAGCATCAAATCCAAAAAGGCTGAGGTAAACCCTAACCCTAAACGCAGGCTAGAAGATATATGTACATGAGAAACCGACGACATCCATCATGGTAGGAAATCCTGACTTTCAGACAATATCGGGCAAGGATCAAGCCCCTGAGCTGCAAGAGATTGAGACGCCAGAGGGTGAACTTCACCTACGATTTTTTGTTGCAGATGGCAACGAATTTGCTCTACCAGCTACGGGAATTCGTCGAATTATCGAACACGCACCCGATCATATCACTCCGGTTCCTAATGTCTCTCCTCTCTTATTAGGTACGCTCAACCAACAGGGACGAGTGATCTGGGTGGCAGATTTAGGTCAATTTCTAGGCTGCGCCAAGTCAATGAATACAGACCGCGCCGAAATTCCAGTCATTGCTGTAGAAGAGCAGGGCACGATGCTGGGTCTAGCCGTTAGTCAAGTGGTGGGCACCGACTGGCTAGATACCGAAGCGCTCAAAGCGACCGCTAACCCATCAGATGTCATGGCACCTTTCTTGAAAGGAGAATGGCCTTTAGAAGCAGATACCCCCTTGAAACTGCTCGATCATGTCGCTATCTTGCGCTCAGCTCGCTGGGTGGCCTAGCAGCAGACCTATCATCCGCAATACATCAAAGCATCAGGATTTCAGAATCGGCAAGAGGATAGAAACAATGGCATCGGCTACGGACTACGCACAATCATATCAGGCCGCAGAAAAAGCATATATGCAAGGTAGCTTTGAAGAAGCTGCTCAGGTAATTGATGTGTTGGCAGAGGACTATCCAAGTGACGCCAGTGTGCTGTTGCTAAAGGGCCATATCTATTGCTATGGGCTGCAACAGTATGAAGTTGCTAGACAGCAGTACGAGTCTGTCCTGCAGCTCTCTTCTGACCCGGAGTTTGCCGACTATGCCAATAACGGTTTGGCCTATGCCAATCAATCTATCGAGCAGGGCGATCGCAGCTACCTAGAATCAGACGAAGCAGACTATCTAGAAGAAGATCGCCCCGAAGAAAAGCAGCTAGAAGAGATGCTTTCACCGATGCCAGAAGAGTTCGATGACGGACTTTTAGACTCTATGGCCGGAGTCGATATCAGTCCAGATAGCGTTCTAGATGGTGTTGAGAGTAAATCAGACTGGTCAGAAGAAGGCGACGCCGAACACAGCGATGATTTGGGCGCGTTTGACGACTTTTCAAGCGATTTTAACAGCGGCAATTTAAGTAGTAACGACTCTGACGATACCGGGTCATCACCAAACGGTGATAGTAATCCTTTTGGACTGTCTGATGATCAGCTAGATATTGTGCCTGAAGATTCTCTATCAGGCTCTGAAGATAAGAGCAATCCATTCGACACAAACGACATGACAGCGGATAGTTTCGAGGAAGATCCGCTAATTGCTGAGCTAGATAATCCTTTTGAGATGCCCTTTACCGATGGCGTATCTAATGAGCCTTCTGTAGAAGGCGATATGACAATGTTTAGCGACGCTACTGCTGCCGATTTTGACATGGCAGAGTTTGACGAAGCTTTTGGTAATACTAGCGAGACTGGTAGCCAGGATCACAATCCACTAGTAACAGAGCTAGCTCAAGACTCAGCTACCGACACCGATCAGGTGCCTACAGATGACGCATTTGATAGCTTTCCAGATCTAGATAGTGACAATCTATTGATCGAAGAAGAAGATTCGTTTGAGGGAGTGTCGTTTGAGCCGCAGGAAGAGCCTCAAACAGAAGAGAACACTTTCTTTATGGTGGACGACGACAGTATGGGCGAAAGCCTAGAGACACCTGGTTTAGAAGAAGCGGCGGCTGTAGATGGACAAACGGTCTTTGCCGCCCCTGCGCCAGAGGAAGAAACACCTGGTTTTGCTGATAGCTTCGATGATTTTGATGACTTTGAGAGTGTCTCGGAGTTTGACCTTTCGGATAGTTCTGTAGGCTTCACTAGCCCATCTATGGGCGCTGTTCCCGGTCAGCTCGACGAACTTGAAGATGGTTTGACTCCGGCGATCGCAACAGATGACGCCAACAGCGCTGACGGGTTCAACCATGAATTTGCCAACGGATTTGCTAGCGGGCAAAGCTCGCCTATGCCTGTTTTCAACAAAAAGTCAATCAGCAATCCTAAGCCCCAAAAACAGGGGGCATTAGCTTTTCTTGAAAACGCTCCTATGGCAACTAAACGGCTGATGTTAGCCGGCTCAGCAGGCGTTTTATCTATGGTTGCAGTTGGGATGATTGGCCTGGTAATGGCACCTTCAGCCAGCGAGAGTACGACAGGGCAAAGAGGCTCTAGACTTTATCCAGTAGCAGCGGGTGGTGTGGCAGGTTTAGTCAGTTTTGGTAGCGTTTTAGGGCTAGGCTATCTGATTGATAAGCGCACCCAAGAAAGCGTAAAAGAGCTGCAACAAAAGTTCAGCCAAATTTCCAAGGGCGACCTAAGTGCGAGAGCCACTATCTATACCAAAGATGAGTTTGGTCAGCTTTCGGCTGGGTTCAACCACATGGCTAGCGCTATCTCTACCACAACAGGAGAGGCGCAGCGCAAGGCACAAGAGCAAGAACAGGCAAAAGAGGATCTGCAGCGTCAGGTGATTCGCTTGCTAGATGATGTAGAAGGGGCAGCAAGAGGCGATCTCACTGTGAAAGCAGAGGTAACCGCTGACGTGTTGGGCGCGGTCGCTGATTCGTTTAATCTGACCATTGAAAATCTGCGCGAAATCGTTAAACAGGTGAGCGTGGCAGCCAGACAAGTCAGTCAGGGCTCGACAGAAAATGAGCAATTCGCTAGATCGCTCTCCGCTGATGCCCTTCGCCAGGCTGAGGAGCTAGCCGTCACGCTTAATTCTGTTCAGGTAATGACCGACTCTATTCAACGTGTGGCTGAGAGTGCTCGCGAGGCCGAGGAAGTTGCGCGCTCAGCCTCTGAAACTGCACTACGAGGCGGAGAAGCGGTAGAACGGACCGTCGCCGGTATCTTGGACATTCGAGAAACCGTAGCCGATACCACTCGCAAAGTCAAACGTCTAGCTGAATCTTCTCAGGAGATTTCCAAGATTGTCGCCCTGATCTCGCAGATCGCGTCTCGTACTAATTTGCTTGCCCTTAATGCCAGCATCGAGGCGGCTAGGGCCGGAGAAGCAGGACGCGGATTCGCAATTGTCGCCGACGAAGTCAGACAGCTTGCCGATCGCGCGGCCAAAGCGTCCAAAGAGATCGAGCAAATCGTTCTACAGATCCAGGGCGAGACAGGTGGGGTGATGACCGCTATGGAGGAGGGAACACAACAAGTCATTGAAGGTACTCGCTTGGCAGAACAGGCAAAACAATCACTAGACGATATTATTCAAGTATCCAATCGGATTGATGTCCTGGTTCGCTCGATTACGGCTGATACGGTTGAGCAAACCGAAACCTCTAGAGCGGTGGCTCAAGTAATGCAATCCGTAGAGCTGACCGCTCAAGAGACCTCACAAGAATCTCAGCGAGTGTCTGGATCACTGCAAAACCTAGTGGGCGTTGCTAAAGACTTATTAACTTCAGTGGATAAGTTTAAGCTGAGTACAGCCAAAGACACCTAGGCAAACAGATTAGTGCTAGTTTCCATAACACCTGTACATACACGTCCGATAAAGACATAGATTGGGAGAACGCGGCTATGCTGCCTGAGCAACAACAGCGCATCATGGGATATTTCATTGAGGAGGCCAAAGACCACCTCAATACCATTGAGCAGGGGTTGCTAAACCTTCAAGCTACAATTGAGGACTCTGAAAAGGCGAATGAGATTTTTCGGGCAGCGCATTCAGTAAAAGGCGGCGCGGCCATGCTCGGACTAGAGAGCATTCAGAAAACGGCGCATCGAATGGAGGACTACTTCAAGGTTCTAAAAGAGTCGCCAGTTCGAGTAGATAGAGCCCTAGAGACGATGTTCTTGAGGATCTCTGATGGCCTGAAGGACTTGATAGAACAGCTAGAGGGGCCATTTGGGCTCACTGCTGAGAAAGCGCAAGAAATCATGGCTGATGTCGATCCAGTCTTTGTGCAGATAGACGCGCATCTAAGAACCTTGGTCGCAGACAACCAGCACAGCATTAGCCCAGACGACAGCAGTCGTGACAGCTTTGCGGATGCGGAAGCTATACAAGTTAGCTTTAGACAGGACGTCGCAGCGCTATTACGGCAGATGCTGGCTTTGTTCAAGCAGCCAGATTGCTTAGAAAGTAGAAAAGATCTGCAGACAGTTTGTAGCCAGCTCACGGCGTTAGGAGAGAGGTTTGAGCTGACTGACTGGTGCGACCTGTCAGAAACTGCTCGAATTGCCGCTACCAATCTTGAGAAAGACTATCGGGTCTTGGCACCTGTCTTGATCAAAGAGATTAAAAATGCTCAAGATTTAGTCCTTTCAGGTCGTGCGTCGGAGATTGTGGTCTCTGACACGATGCAGTCACTACTTCCAGAAGATATCCTAAGCACCGATCTGGCGACTGACCTAACTAGCGGATTCGATCAGTCGGCTACAGAGGCTTCTCTAGAGTTAGAAACAGAGTCGCCAGTAGAAGATCTATTTTCGGAGACGCAGGCAGACGAAGCTTTCGAACTCAACTCAGAACTATCCTCTGAACTTTCTATCGATCAGCTCTCAGAAGACAGTTTGTTTGAGGAAAACGCTTTATTTGAAGAAGATAGTTTGTCTACAGATGATGATTTGTTTGCGAAAGATTCGCTAGAAAACACAGGCAAGAACGAGACGGCTGATGATTTTGACTCGCTCTTTTCAATAGAGTCTGATGTTGAAGAGCCTGACATTGAAATCTCTGATATTGCATCTGACATTGAAGCAGATTTAATGGCTGACGACATAGAGATGGATTTTGCTTTAGCAGATGCTGAGATGGAAGAAGATAGCGATATCTTTGGTACTGATGAACCTGATACTGATGATCTAGAACCGCTCAACCGTCTTAGTGTAGATTTAGACTTTGACGAGATTCCTTCAGAGCTTTCTATGCTTGATCGCAATGCAGAAAGCGAAGAGAAAACAGATGAGTCTTTAAACGCACTGTTAGCAACAGTTAATGTTACCGGGCCGGAAGTAGGTACCGAAGAGCTCAATAACCTAGCAGATCTATTCGATGGGGATTTAGAGGAACTCGACAATACGTTGGGGGGGCATGCTTTTGTTACCGAAGAGATGCGGCTAAACCCTGAGAATATAGGGATAGAAGAACAAGATGACATAGCGGATCTGTTAACGAATGTCTCTCCAGAAGACTCTTCAGACAGCGATCAGACAGAAGACTTCTTTGCAGATGATGCAGAGGAAGATCTGTTCGGAGGGACTTTGACAAGTGGGGCATTTGTAACTGAAAGCAGTCTCGAATTTAGTGGCTTTGACAGTACAGAGCTCCCTAGCGATCGGCTTTCTTCTGCTGATGACCCTGATGATATCCCTAGTGATGGGGAAGCGTCATTGACCGAGGACGTATGGGGAGAGATGCAGGCCGATGAGGTTGAGCTAGAAGAGGAAAAGACCCTGTTCGGGGTAGGAGTCGATGATTTTTTTGAGAGCGTTGAAACTGATGAAGAACTCCCTGTAGAGCTGTCGGATACTGACGATGAGCTATCCCAGTTGGAAGACTCTGATGAGCTGTCTGAGCTGCCTGTGTCTGACGGTGAACCACTGACAGCCGACGAGATAATGGCCCAAGGAATTGCTTCTTCGGAGACTTTATCTTCGGGGTTCTTTGCGAATCAACCGATCAGCCCTAGTGAGGAAGAGATTGAGTTTCCAACGCTAACAGGTGTCAAGCTGGAGGAAGCTGAAAAAGATATTGATGATTTTTTCTTTGGAGACGATGCTTCAGAGCGGGTCGAATCATTAGAAGAACAAAGCGACAGTTTTAGCGACGATGATCTGCTGTCTGAGTTTGGAGACGATAACGTCAATAGTCGCGAGGCTGATGATACAGACGCTGAACTGGAAATCAGCGATCTAGAGGTTGCAGAAGAAGTTGTAGAAGAAGTTGCAGATGAGGAGACGGATAGTGCGGCAGATGAGTATATAGAAGAGACCCAGTTTTCAGGCGATCTTTGGGACGAAGCTTCGCTTGAAGAGAATTTGGCAGAAGATACAGACGATCTTTTCGATAGTCAGCAGATGGATGCTGGTTCGTCATCGGTATCGTCAGCAGCGGCTGAATCTACTGCGGAAGTGGACTCTGATTCTAGTGCCGATATTGTGTTTGAGGAAGACTCCTCTCATCCTGAATCGGATATATCTTTAGACGCACTCTTGGACTTCGAAGAGGCTACTGATGCCGGATCAGGGACGGTAGAGACGGATGAAGAGGATTTTGGCAGTCTCTTTTCTTCTACAGATGAGGCTGCAGGAAGCGATGCTGTAGGAAGCCCAGACCTTGAAGGCGCTGACGCTTCTGATATTGGCGAGCTATTGCCAGAAGACCTTCTAGAGTTTGAAGAAGCTTTTGGACAGGATGCTTCAAGCCCTGAGCTAGCAAACCCTGAGCCGGACAATATTGAGTCGGCAAGTTCTGGGGTAGTAGAAAGTGACTCTATTTCAGAAGATGACTTTCTTTCAGAAGATGACTTTCTTTCAGGAGATGACTCTATTACAGAAAGTGACTCTTTAGAGGATGGTTTTCTAGAAGGGGAATTCTCGGCGGAATTAGACGACCGTTCAGACGAGGGACTTGAGGAAGATGATCTTTTAGGAGATATTCTTTCAGCGAATGAGCAAAGTGTGTCTGATGAGGCTTTAGATGATGTTGGATCAGCTGACGAGCTAGAGTCCCTAGGCGCTGAGAAGCTAGAGGAAGTGAGCGAGACAGGCGAGACAGCCGACTCTGGGGAGGCAGCGGATCTATCTATTGATGATCTACTTGGTTCTGACTTTTCGGAGGAAGCTGAAGAAGAACAGGAAGAGAAACATGAGAAGAAGGAAAAAGAGCAGAGCGAACAGACCGATTTTGATGATTTAGAGTCGTTTCTTTCAGAAGAGCCTGCGACAATGTCTGCACCTGCGTCAGACGGTTCTGCCGATTTCGACGATCTAGACTCGCTGCTCTCAGAAGAGCCTACGCCAGACGATTCTGCTGATTTCGACGATCTAGACTCGCTGCTCTCAGAAGAGCCCTCGACTGTGCCTTCGCCAGATAGTTCTCTCGATCTTTTTGAAGACGGCCCCGAGGCCAGTGAAAACAGCGAAGATAGCGAAGATTTTGGAGACAATGAAGATTTTGGAGATTTAGAGCGGCTACTAGATGACGGGGAAGATGAGCGACCGACATCTAGCTCTACTCGTCGTCCGGCACCTAGAACAGTCCAAAGAGTGACTAGTGTGCGCGAACAGAACATGCGTGTACCCGTTAAGCACTTAGATAACCTGAGCAATTTGGTGGGAGAGCTGGTCGTTAGTCGCAATACGTTAGAAAGAGATCAGGAGCGGCTGCGACAGTTCTTAGACAATCTGCTGTTTCAGGTGCAGCAGTTGAATGATGTGGGCCAGCGGATGCGCGATCTATATGAGCGATCGCTATTGGAAAGCTCTCTGGTCGCCAATCGCAAGTCCTACGCGGCGATGAGTAATAGCGCCACGCCAAAGGCAGAAGGTCACGCAACTGGCGCTACTTTTGACGCGCTTGAGATGGATCGATTCACTGGCTTCCATACGCTTTCTCAAGAAATGATTGAGCTGATCGTGCGGGTACGAGAGTCTGCTTCTGATATTGGCTACACAGTAGAATCTTCTGATCAGGTCACCCGTCAGTTTAGGCAGATCACCACTCAGCTACAAGAAGGCTTGAATACGGCTCGCATGGTGCCTTTTTCTCAAGCATCCGCTCGATTACCTAGAGCGATCAGAGACATCTCTTTGAAGTGCGGCAAAGAGGCCATGCTGGTCATCGAAGGTGAAGATACTCTAATCGATAAGATGATCGTAGAGAGCCTGTATGATCCGCTGACGCATCTGGTTAATAACGCTATTACCCACGGGATCGAAACGCCCGAGCAAAGAGCGGCAGCAGGGAAGCCGCGTGCGGGACAAATTACGATCAAGGCGTTTTATCAGGGAAATCAGACCGTAATCTACGTTTCAGATGATGGTAGCGGTATTGATCCTGACTTTATTAAGCGTAAGGCGATTGAGAAGAAGCTGATTACAAAGGCGGAAGCAGCCGAGCTAGCGGCAATTGAGGCTTATGGCTTGATCTTTCAGCCGGGATTTAGTACTAGAGATCAGGCCGACGATTTTGCGGGTCGAGGCGTGGGTATGGACGTTGTGCGGACTGCGCTAGCGGAGATTCGTGGGGTTATTACGATTGATTCTGAAATGGGTAAGGGCACAGGCTTTACCATTCGACTGCCGCTGACATTGAGTATCTCTAAGGCGCTGAGCTGTGTGAGCAATCAGGCGCGAATCGCCTTTCCGATGGATGGGGTCGAGGATATGCTGGATGTGGAACGCGATCGCCTGATTAAAAACGATCAGGATGAAGACTGCGTGCGCTGGCGTGAAATTCTGCTACCCGTTCGCCCGGTTACTGACCTGCTAAAGTTCAACCGGACGCTGGGCCGAGGCCGTGTATATGGCGGCAGTCAAGACGACGATGTGCTCTCTATTATTGTGCTGAGAAGTGCGAATACCTTTGTTGCTGTCCAGGTAGATCAGGTGATTGGCGAAGAGGAGATCGTGATCAAGCAGCTAGAAGGCCCTGTACCCAAGCCGCTAGGCATTGCCGGTGCCACAATATTGGGCGATGGTCGAGTCATGCCGATCGCCGATGTCTTAGAGCTGATTGATATCGCAACGGGCCGGGTTCGCCGCGAGCCGGTCTCGATGCTGTGGTCAGAGACCGAGGCCGCGCCCGAAGAAGCCCCAGCGAAGAGCGATCCTACCGTCTTGATTGTGGATGATTCGATTACGGTGCGCGAACTGCTCTCGATGAGCTTTAACAAGGTCGGCTACCGAGTGGAGCAGGCTCGCGATGGACAAGAGGCTTGGGACAAGCTGCGATCTGGACTGCCTTGCGATTTGGTATTTTGCGATATAGAGATGCCACGAATGGACGGTCTAGAGCTGCTTTCACGGATGCAGAAAGACAGCCACCTAAAGCAAGTGCCGATCGCCATGCTGACCTCTCGTGGTGCGGATCGTCATCGACAGATGGCGGTAGATTTGGGCGCTAGCGGCTACTTCACCAAGCCGTACCTAGAAGAAGCGCTCTTAGATGCGGCGCAGCGGATGCTGAATGGCGAAGTTCTAGAAAAAGGCCGAGGCGGCTAAACGCTTCTGCGGTCGTTTCTACGTTAGGATCAAAGGGATCTCTTCTGCTTAGGTTTGCCCCTTTGATTTGCTATGGTTGCCGCTGTAGATGCTCGCTCCGCTGATGGTACTGCTACTGGCCGTGACTGGCGACCTATCGTGCAGGCACTAGAGAAGCTGCTAGATGCGAACAGGGTAATGCGGCGAAAGGAAGAGCTGCTGGTGTACGAGTGCGATGGGCTCTCTAGCTATCGTCAGCGGCCTGCGGTAGTGACATTGCCAAAGACGACGGAAGAAGTCGCGGCGGTGGTGCGTTTTTGCCATGAGCAAGAAATTCCCTTTGTAACCAGGGGGGCTGGAACCGGACTTTCAGGCGGGGCGCTGCCGATTGAAGAGTGCGTGCTGATCGTGACGACCTGCATGCAACAGATATTAGACATTGACTACGACAATCAAAGAGTGGTTGTACAGCCAGGGGTGATCAACAATTGGATTACTCAGGCAGTCAGCGGCGCGGGATTTTACTATGCGCCCGATCCGTCTAGTCAGCTAGCCTGCTCGATTGGCGGAAATGTTGCTGAAAATTCCGGTGGCGTACATTGCCTAAAGTATGGGGTGACTACTAACCATGTACTGGGCTTGAAGCTGGTGCTGCCGAACGGGGATGTAGTTGATATTGGTGGCGCAGTTGCGGAGATGCCTGGTTTTGATCTGACGGGCGTGGTGGTTGGGTCAGAAGGCACCCTGGGGATTGTGACGGAGGTGACGCTGCGGATTTTGAAGTCGGCTGAGTCTGTGCAGGTGCTGCTGGCGGACTTTACTAGCGTTGAGGCGGCAGGCGGGGCGGTATCGGACATCATTCAAGCAGGGATTATTCCGGCTGGGATGGAGATGATGGATAACTTTAGCCTGAACGCGGTGGAAGATACGGTGGCGACGAACTGCTATCCAA
>NZ_JADEXO010000017.1 GCF_015207105.1 cf. Phormidesmis sp. LEGE 11477 | reverse complement strand
GTAGGGGACGCTGGTGAGTGCGGAGGGGGTAAGGGTGATATGAGTGACACGGTGGCGCTGGATGAGGGCGCTGAGATCGGGGCCGGGAAGCAGCATAATGGCTGGGGCAAGCAACAGTTTTGATCCGCTGGCGAGGGCCATAATGATTTCTGGGATCGAGGCATCGAAGCTGAAGGAGAAGAATTGTAGAATGCAGTCGCCTTTTCGCACGTCACAGATGCGGATTTTGTCTTCGGTGAGGTTAACGAGGCCACTGTGAGGAATAAGAACGCCTTTGGGTTTGCCAGTGGAACCGGAGGTGTAGATTAGATAAGCAAGATTGTCGGGTGTGACTGTGCTGTTGGGGTTGGTGCTGGGTTGATTGGTGGGCCAGTCTGTGTCGAGGTTGAGCCTTTGAGTATTGGATGGAAGTGTAAGCGGATGCTGGCTTTGGGAAAGGAGAATGGGTACCTGAGCGTCTTTTAGCATGTAGCCAAGACGGTCGGCGGGATAGGTGGGATCGAGGGGAAGGTATGCGCCGCCTGCTTTGAGAACGGCGAGGAGGGCAATAATCATTTCGGGCGATCGCGCCACGCAAATGCCCACAATCACTTCTGGCCCTACGCCTAATGATTGGAGATGATGCGCGAGCTGGTTGCTGCGCCAATTGAGTTCGGCGTAGGTGAGCTGTTGAATTTCTTTACTGTCATCAAAAAGAAGGGCGATCGCATCTGGAACGTGCTCAGCCTGCTCTTCAAAAAGCTGATGGAAACAGCAGTCTTCTCTGTAGGGTTTTTCGGTATCATTCCAATCGACGAGCTGCTGCCGTTGTTCTTCACTCGTCAGCATAGGTAGCACTGCAATCGGGCTGTCTGGATTTTTGACAATGGCAGAAAGCAGCGTTTGAAAGTGACGAACCATGCGCTGAATGGTGTCGGGCTTGAACAAGTCGCTGTTGTACTCAAATCCACCAACAATGCCATCGGCTGTTTCATACAAATCAACGCTGAGATCTAGCTTGGCGGTAGTGACGGCTTGAGGCAGGCGCTGGAAAGTGAGTCCGGGGAGACTGAGCGTTTCGATTGGGAGATTTTCTAGACGGAATTTAACCTGGAAGAGTGGGCTATAGCTAAGATCTCTTTCGGGCTGTAGGGCTTCGACGAGTTTTTCAAAAGGAAGATCTTGGTGATCGTACGCGGCCCAGGTGGTGGTTTTGATTTGTTCTAGGAGGGTTTTGAAGCTGGCGTGGGGGGAGAGGTGCGATCGCAACACCAAAGTATTCACAAACAGGCCAATCAACCCTTCTACTTCTGGGCGATGGCGATTCGCAATCGGCGTACCGACGACCAGATCCGTCTGACTTGTGTAGCGGTAGAGCAGCACCTTGAAGGCGGCTAGCAAAGTCATAAATAAAGTAGCGGAGCACTCTTGTCCTAACTTTCTGAGCTGATCGCTGAGTTCTTTAGAGAGAGAGAATTGTTCTACTGCGCCCTGGTAGGTTTGAGTTCTGGCTCGGGGATAGTCTGTAGGAAGCTGTAGCACCTGCTGATTGGCATCAAGCTGATTTTCCCAATAACCGAGCTGCTTTTGAAGGGTTTCGCCAGTAAGCCAGTTCTGTTGCCAGATAGAGAAGTCTGCGTACTGTATAGGTAGTTCTGATAACGAAGTTGCTATTTCGCTCATATCTGTTTGGCCCATCAGCGTCGCTCGGTAGAAAGTAGCTAGCTCCTGAATCAGAATTTCCTGCGACCAGCCATCTGCCACGATGTGATGCAGTGTGAAAAGCACAACAGATTCTGTTTCACTGAGCCTGAGCAGCGTGACCCTAAGTAACTGATCTTGGCTAAGATCAAATGGTTGAGTCGCTGCTTGAATAGCCGCTTGCTTGATGGCCTGCCGGGTGTCTTCTGTAGAAGGTGATGAGGATTGCAAATCTACTTTTTCTATCTCGACAGTAGCTATTTTCTCTACTTGCTGAACGGGCTGGCCTTTGATTGAAACAAAGCGAGTACGTAGAATTTCATGCCTACGCACAATCTCGTTTAGGCTTTGTTCAAATGCGCTAATGTCGAGGAATCCTTCTACCCGAATAGCCATCGGCAGGTTGTAGACGGCTGCATCTGGCTGCATTTGGTGCAGGAACCAAAGACGCTGCTGAGCAAAGGATAAAGGGATATGATCGGGGCGCGGCGTAGGTGCGATCGCCTCAGTCGAGGGAGAAGTCTCTGTTTTTTGAAGGAAAGCAATGATTTCGGGCTTTCGTTCCTTTAGCTGAACGTTTAGCTCGCTAGTGAGGACTTCTTCTGGGCCAGTGCAACGAAGGCGATCGCCATCCATCCATAGCCGTACCTCTTGCCGGGAGAGATCGGCCAAAAATGATTCAATTGGGGTCAGCGTTGTATTCATTTGAGTCATAGTTCGATCTCCTTGTATCCGGCGGGTCTTTGGTTTTCAGATAAGCTACTGGGCTGTAGGGGACGATTCTCTCTTACCTTGAGCGCGTCTATGTAAGTGGCTAGGGCGACAAGGGTAGGATATTCAAAAATGCTTTGTAAAGGCAGATCTAGCTCGAAGTGTTTTCGCAGTCGCGTGTTGACCCGTGTGGCGCTGAGGGAGTGACCGCCTAGCTCGAAGAAATTGTTCTGGATACCGATGTCTTCAAGCTGAAGAACGGTTGACCAGATTTGTGCGATCGCCTTCTCCGTTTCATTCCGTGGCGCAACTTTTTCAGCCCTCTCACCTTGTTCTGGCTCCGGCAAAGCGCGGCGGTCCAGTTTGCCATTTGGCGTCAGCGGTAGCGAAGATAGCGGAACGAACGTGGCTGGCACCATTGCACTGGGAAGTCTTTCTTTGAGGAAAGTAGACAGAGTTTTGTTGAGATTAGATATTCTCTCAAGGTCTCCGACTACGTAGCCAACAAGCCTGCCATCTTCTGATTCTTGATGGTGCAGGGCAACTGCCGCCTGACAAATAGCAGGATGGCTACAGAGAGCATTTTCAATTTCTCCGAGTTCAATTCGGACACCTCGAAGCTTGATTTGATTGTCTTTACGACCTATGTACTCAATCGCGCCGTTGGGAAGGTATCGGGCGCGATCGCCAGTTTTATACAGGGGAGGTGTTGGCTGGGTTGTGCCTAACTCCTTCGGAGACGCTCCGCGAACGACTACGCTCAGGCAGCGAGATTTACTCTCATTAGAGGAGATTTTCTTAGCTTCGATAAAAGTATCAGTTTTGTCAAAGCCGAGGGGTGAGCGGAGCCGAACCCCGGAAATAAAGCGCTCTTTAGTCAGTTCTGGTCGATTGAGATAGCCTTTTGCAACACCGACGCCACCAATATAAATCTCTCCAGGAATGCCGACAGGAACAGCTCGCCGATGGCTATCTAGCAAGTGAATTTGGGTGTTAGCGATGGGATAGCCGATAGGAACAGTTCGTTCGTCACTGTTTGATTTGCACTGCCAAGCCGTAACATCAATAGCCGCCTCTGTGGGGCCATAGAGATTGTGAAGAGCTGTAGAAGAAAACTGTTGAAAAAATGCTTCTTTGAGCGTAGGAGAAAGCGCTTCACCGCTGCAAATAACATGCTTGAGGGTTTCACACTGCTTAGCCGTCGGCTCTTCTAAGAATGTGGCCAACATGCTAGGGACGAAGTGAAGTACAGAGACTTTTTGAGACTGGATGAGACCGGAGAGATAGGCTGGATCTTTTTGCCCATCAGGCTTAGCGATGACGAGGGTAGCACCGTTGAGGAGGGACCAGAAGAGTTCCCACACAGACACATCGAAGCTGATAGGCGTTTTATGGAGAACTTTTTGTGAGGGGGTTAGCTCGTAGGCTTGTTGCATCCAGCACAGGCGATTAACAATGCCCTGGTGCGTGTTGATCACACCTTTGGGTTTGCCAGTGGAGCCAGAGGTGTAGATAACGTAAGCACTGCTGTCGGGTTGGAGTGAACGGGGTGGATTGTCTGTAGGCTGTTGTTGCAGCTTTGTTGATAATTCTTTTAGAGCTAAGTCTGTGAGAACGGTGGCTACGTCGGCATCTTCGCGCATGTATGCTAGGCGTTCGGATGGGTAGCTAGGGTCTAGCGGAACGTAGGCTGCGCCTGCTTTGAGGACAGCGAGAAGGGCAATGACTAGGGTTTGCGATCGCGCCATTTGAACCGCGACATTCTGACCCTCGCCAATACCTAACCCTTGTAAGTGGTGAGCGAGTTGATTTGATTTCTCGTTGAGGGCTTGGTAGGTGAGGGTTTCTTCTTGAGACGTTTCGTTGATGAAGGTGAGTGCGATCGCATTTGGCGTTTTTTCTACCTGAGCTTCAAAGAGCGATGGCAACGACTGATCGAGCGGATAGGTTTCTACTGCCGTCGAATTCCATTCAGTTAGTTGCCTTTTCTCTACCGAACACAGCAAAGATATCTCACTCATGGCCTGCTCCGGCTTTTTCACAAATGCAGTCAGTACGTTGTTAAGGTGGCCTAAGAAACGACCGATAGCGTCTGATGGAACCTGCTCGGAACGATATTTTGCAGTGAAAGTAAGCTGATCTTCTCCAGAGACGAGAAGGGTGAGCGGAAAGTGAGTCCATTCGTTAAAGTCGATATTCTTGAGCTGAAAGTCGGCTTGAGCGCCGAACATATCCGCTGCCACTGGATAGCTCTCAAAAACGAGCAAACAGTCAAAGAGATTTTTTAGTTCTACAGAATTTTTCTCTTTAACCCACTTTTGCAACTCTCCAAGAGAAACATACTCATAGTCTGTTGTTTCTGCCTGCTGCCTGCTAATACTTTGCAGCCACTC
Source organism: cf. Phormidesmis sp. LEGE 11477 (assembly GCF_015207105.1). Taxonomy (GTDB): domain Bacteria; phylum Cyanobacteriota; class Cyanobacteriia; order Phormidesmidales; family Phormidesmidaceae; genus Phormidesmis. Next base: position 66,087 of record NZ_JADEXO010000017.1, on the reverse strand, counting down.
AGCAACAGTAATGGCCTCAGGCACCTGAATGCGTACGGGCAGCGTGTTGATAAACAACCCCACCATCGACAGAGCACCCTCTAGCGCCGTCGGACGACCTGAGCAGGTTGCCCCAAAGACGACATCAGCAGTATCGCAATAGCGGCTGATTACCAACCCTAACGCACCTTGAACCAGTGTATTTAGAGTAAGCTTGTGTGTCTGGGCAAAGGCTTTTAGCTTTTGAGTGGCTTTTGCAGAAAGGGGACGAGACTGCTCGGTAAAGCTTGAATCAGGTTTAGAGGCTTTTTGTTGTTGACTGCTAAGAAGTTGATTGCTAAGAATTGGCAGCGAAGTTGGGCCTGCCCAATTTTTTAGGTAGGTTTGCCAGAAGCGTTGTGCAGCGACAGTGTCTTGTTCGTTTAACCAGGCGATGTAGTCACTGTACGAGTGACGCAACGGCTGAAGCTGAGCGGTAGAATTGCTTGCCAAAGCGAAATACTGCTGAAAGATATCTTTCAATAACTGGCTAGCCGACCAGCCATCTAAAATGAGATGGTGATAGCACCAGAGAAGTTGATACTGGTGGTTACCGCAGTTGATCCAAGTGAGCCGCATAAGCGGCGGCTGGTTGAGGTTGAACGGTTCGCTGCGATTGAAGGCAAGCAGCATATCTAGCTTCGCGGATTGTTCCGTGGCAGAAAGAAATTGCCAGTTTTGTTCTATCCAGAGTTTGTCTATCCAGCTATCCTGCTGACGATAGACTACCTGGAAAGGCTGGTCGCGCTGTTCCCAATAAAAGCCAGTTCTCAAGATGCTGTGACGGGCGATCGCACTTCCCCACGCCTGCTTTAGACGCTGCGCGTCAATGCACTTTCCAGGCTCCGCCACAAATGTCAGCACAACTTGAGGAATATATTCACCCGCAGTAGGAGACAGCAGCGAATGGAACAATAGTCCTTCCTGCATCGGCGAGAGCGGATACATGTTCTCGATAGATTTTTTGTCCGTATGTTGTTTATTAACAGTCTTCTGCTGGCTCATTACGCTTCACCTCCCAGGCTGGCTAATAAATCGTCTAGCTCGCCTTGCTCTAACCCCATCTGTGGGAAGTCTGTGGGGCTATATCCTCCATCCGTTTCAGCGCATAGACAGTGTTTAACAAGGTCTCGGATATTATTTAGATGTGCTTCTGCCCAGAGAGAGATTGTTTCTGCTTTATGCAGCTCTGAGCTGTATGTCCAGTGAATCGTGAGCTGGTGATGACTGATGATGGCGTTAATTTCGAGAAGAACATCACGTAAATCTTCAGGGCTGCGAGCCGGGCCAGTTGATTCTGTAGCGGGCGTGAACCATTCGTTTTCAGAAAATACCTGATCGGTTTGTCCTAAGTAGTTGAATCGAATGGGGGTATCGGCTTCGAGTGAATAGTTCTCTGAGGCGAAGTAGCGCAGTACACTGTAGCCGATCCCCTGATTAGGCACAGCTCTTAGCGTCTCTTTTACAGCTTTAATTGCTGCGCTGAGATCTGTTGTAGAGGGAACGCGAAGCAAAACGGGGTAGAGCGTGGTGAGCCAGCCAATGGTGCGAGAAAGATTGTACTCCGACGGGCGACCGTGACCTTCTAAAGAGATTTTTAGCGTGGGTGCATCTGGGTCGCTTAGTGTAGGTGCGATCGCTAGTAGAAGCGCGGTCAAAAGCAGCTCGTCCGTTTTTACCTTGTAGGCGTGAGGGACTTTTTTCAATAGCTTCTGTGTTTCTGAAGCGGTTAAAGATACAGAGATAGTTTGAGCAGTACTCATGAGATTGTTGCCGCTAGTGAAGTCTTGGGGGAGCGGCGCGACCTGAGCAAAGGTGTTTTTCTGCCAGTAGTCAAGCTCGACTGTAAAGTCGGTGGTGAGTAGCTGGTTTGCCCAGTGCTGGCAAGAGATTGTTTTAGGCGGAAGTTGAGCTGTTTGCGTTTTGGGAGCTTGGCTAAGCTGTTGGTAAATAGATTGAAAGTCATTGAGCAGGATGCGCCAGGAAACTCCATCGATAATGAGATGATGGCAAATGATCAGTAGACGGCGTTCTGATCCTGAGGTCGTTTTAAGATCAAAGTAGACGACTTTTAGCAGCGGCCCTTTTTCTAGAGATAGGCTAGATTGGGCAGCGGTGGCTTCTGTTGTGATCAGGCTAGCTATATCGTCGCTTTCTGTTTTAATGACCTTGAGGGAGATGTCAGTGTCTGGCTTGAGATAGGTTTGTGTCCAAACGCTGTCTGAAAGCGAGAATGTTGCTCTAAGAGCATCGTGGTGCTGAACAAGCTGCTGAAGCGATCGCGCCAATACATCCGGCTCCAGCGCCTGTTTCACTGTTAGCAGCACAGATTGATTCCAGTGGTGCGGTTGGCTTAGCGCTTGTGCAAAGAACCAGTGCTGGATAGGGGTGAGTGGAACACTGCCGACGATGGGTGCTTGTGGAACGAGGCTATCTGATGCCTGAGCGACGGCTGCAAGCTGCGAAACAGTGGCATGTTGGAAGAGATTTCGCGGTGAGAAGTGTAGCCCTGCGGTTTGGGCTTGTGCGATCGCCTGAATCGCCAGAATAGAATCTCCCCCCAGCTCAAAGAAATTGTCGTGGAGACCTACAGGCTGACCCAAGAGCGTCTGCCAGATATTGGTCAGCGTTTGTTCTACAGGCGAAAGCTCAGCGCTCTTTTCTTCTACAACTTTCTCAAAGAATGGTTCAGGAAGTGCCTTGCGGTTGAGTTTTCCATTGGGGAGAAGCGGTAGGTCTGATAGAGGAACGAAAACAGCAGGCAGCATGTAGTCTGGAAGAGATCTTTTAAGATGCGATCGCAGTTCTGCTGCTGTTGCAGACAGCATCGATAGTGCCTGACCCAATATAAGATCTTTAGATTTTTCGCCTAGAATAACATAGGCAATCAACCGTCGATTACCTTGTTCATCTGTCCACGGCTGCACCACTGCCCGCTCGACCTGTGGGTGTTGTAGTAAGACCGCTTCTATTTCTCCTAACTCAACTCGGAAGCCCTTAATCTTGACTTGGCTATCTAATCTGCCTAAAAACTCTAGCTGCCCGTCTGGGCGATGGCGTACAAGGTCGCCTGTTTTATACTGACCGTCTGCAAACCGCTCCTGAGTTAGATCTGGTCTATTCCAGTATCCGCGCGACAATCCATCACCTGCTAAATACAGTTCTCCAGGCATTCCAATGGAAACAATGTTTTTATATTGATCTAGAACGTAAGCCTGAGTATTGGCAATGGGTCTACCGATAGGAACAACTGCATCCCCAGAAGAGAGCTGAGTGAAGGTGGAGTAGGTTGTATCTTCGGAGGGGCCATAGAGGTTAAAGACTGTTTGAACAGAATCTAGAGCGTAAAGCTGTTGGACTAGCGTGGGTGGAATCGGTTCTCCGGCTAGGTTGATGGTGGTGGCGCTAGGTGGAATAGCTTGAATGCGGACGAGTTCTGCGATCGCAGTTGGAACTGTGTTGACGAGTGTGACCTGCTCGGCGGCGGGCAAGTCCTGGAGCTGCAAGGCGTTTTCGGCTAGGATAACGCTGCCGCCACTGCTGAGCGGGACAAATATCTCAAAGATAGAGAGATCGAAGCAGATTGATGTGGCGGCTAAAACACCAGATAGCTGAGCAGGAGAATACACTTCGCTGGCCCACTGCACCAGGGATACGGGACTACGATGTTCGATGGCAACGCCTTTAGGCTTTCCGGTGCTACCACTGGTGTAGATGATGTAGGCGAGGTTGTTGGGTTGAGCTCTATCAATCTGGGGATAAGAATTCGTAGTTTGAGAGGAAGTAGATTCAACAGAATCGAGTGTGATGGTACGGGGTGCTGAGGCGACTAAGGCCGCATAGTCAGACTGGGTAATGACGGCGAAGGCTTGTGCATCTTCGAGAATGTAAGTGAGCCGATCCTTAGGGTAGTTCGGATCGATGGGGACGTAGGCTCCGCCTGATTTAAGCACGGCGAGTATGGCTACGATGAGGTTTGCCGTGCGATCTAAGCAAATGGCAACTCTGGAATCTGGTTGAATGCCAAGTGCGCGAAGTTGGTCGGCGAGCTGATTTGCTTGGCTGTTGAGTTCCTCATATGAGAGGGTTTGGGTTGGTGTGATGAGAGCGGTGGCTTGGGGCGATCGCGCCACCTGCTGCTCAAATAGCTGATGCAGGCAGAGGTCTGTCGGATACTCCCGCACCGTATCGTTCCACTGCTGAAGCTGTTGCTTTTGGCGATCGCTAACTAAGGGCAGTTTGCATATAGACTGTTCGGGGCTGCGGGCGATCGCGTCCAACAGCGTGCAGAACGCATCCGCCATCATCTCAATTGTGCCGCGTTTGAACAAGTCTTGGCGATATTCAAATTTTCCACTCAAGCAGACATCACTTTCTGCGCTTTCTTCTGCCATAGATAGTGTGAGATCTGCTTTTGTAGTGTGGCTCTCAAGTAGTAAAGGCGACCACGTCAGGCCGTCAACTGTTGCGGCGTCTGCGGGCTTAGCTGCCTGCCATACGAACATTGCTTGAAATAGAGGTGCATGACTCCAACTGCGCGGCACTTCTAGCGCATCTATTAGTTGTTCAAACGGCACATCTTGATTGGCGTAAGCCGCCAGCGCAGTTTCTCTAACCTGTTGAAGAATATTAGCAAACGTGATTTCTTCAGAGAACTTTCCTCGCAGCACAAGTGTATTCACGAACATCCCTAACACACCTTCAAGCGCTGCCTGCGGTCGATGAGATATAGGCGTTCCGACTAGAACATCGTCTGTGTCACTGTAGCGATGCAGTAAACTTTGAAACGCAGCCATCAGCGTCATGAATAAGGTGACATTGTGCCGACGGCTGAGCTGCTTGAGCGCGTCAGTTTGCTGTGCCGTTAGTGCAAAGCGATAGCTACCGCCTTCAAAACTTTGAGTGGCGGGCCGTGGATAGTCCGTTGGCAAAGACAGCAACGGCGGCGCATCTGATAGCTGCGTTTGCCAGTAGCTAAGCTGTCGGGATGTGTCAAGTGACTGCTGCCACGCTGCGTAGTCTACATACTGAGTAGACAGCGGCGACAGCTCAACGTTCTGTTGTTTAGCAAGCTGGCTATAAACGGAGACGACTTCTCTCATCAGCGAACTCACAGATTCTGCATCTGAAATGATGTGATGCAGCACTAGCAAAACAAAGTGGCAAGGCTTTTCTAGGTAAGATCCTTCTATACGAATAACGGTCACTCGCATCAGAGGCGCTGTTGCTAAGTCGAACGGCTTACGCGCTTCATCAGTTAATTTATGCTTGATTTGTTGTTCAGATAGTCCTTCCTTTTGTGCATCTAGAAATGAAACTTGCGGTGTGACAGTCGGTAAGATTTCCAGGCTGGGTTCACCGTTTATTGATTTAAACGTTGTGCGTAGGGCTTCGTGGCGATCGCACAGAATGGCCAAACTCTCTTCTAATCGTGATAGTGAGAAATCGCCTACCAACCGTAACGCGGCAGGAATGTTGTAGAAGGGATTATCTGGCTCTAGCTGGGCAAGTACCCATTGCCGCTTTTGCGCGTAAGACAGGGGTAGTGGCTGGTTCCTATTGATTGACTGGATTGGTTCAAAAGAGTAATCTTGCGTGGTCTCGTCTATGGTTTTGGCAAAGGCGGAGAGCGTTGGATTTTCAAAGAGCGATCGCAAGGGTATAGTTGTGTCAAAAGCAAGCTGAAGGCGACTCATCACCCGCGCTGCTAAGAGAGAATGGCCACCTAGCTCAAAGAAGTTGTCGTTGGCGCTAACGGTTGAGAGATTTAGTATGTCTGCCCAGATATTGGCCAAAAGCTGTTCTGTTTGAGTTTTTAGCGGTACTGACTGCTGATTTTTAGAATGGCCTAGCTTTGGAGCAGGTAGAGCTTTGCGGTCAATCTTTCCATTAGGCGTGAGTGGGAAATCCGCGAGTAAGACGCAGGCTGTCGGTAGCATATAGCTGGGCAGTTGTTCGCCGAGGTATTGGCAAAGTGTGGACGAATAATCCGCTAATTCAATATTTAGTTTACTGTCGGCTTCACCATCTTCTTTGACCTTGCAGTAGGCCACTAGCTGAGGTTCTTCGTTTTCTCCGGTATGCAGCGTAACAAGAGACCGATCAACATCAGGATGATTGTTCAAGACGGCTTCGATTTCGCCTAGCTCAATGCGGAAGCCACGTAGCTTGACCTGGTGATCTAAACGGCCTAGATATTCTAGGATGCCGTTGGCGTGACGGCAGACGAGATCATCAGTTTTATAAAGAGGGGTTGTATCTCTAAGAATAAACTTTTCCTTCGTTAGCTCTGCTCGATTCAAATATCCTGTACTCAAACCTAACCCACCAATATGTAGTTCGCCGGGTACACCGACAGGCACAGGCTGTTGTTGCTGATCAAGAACATAAAATACCGTATTATCAATCGGGCCACCGATAGGAACAAACCCTTCTTTTAGAGAGGCTGCATCAATACGGAGGGCGCTAGACCAAATAGTAGTTTCCGTGGGCCCGTACAGGTTCCAAAGTTCTTTACAGCAGGGAAGTAGCTGCTGAGCAAGTGGAAGATCAAGCGCTTCCCCACCGCAGAAGATTTTGAGCGTTTCTGAACCTTTCCAACCCGTATCTAGCAGCATTCGCCAAGTGGCGGGCGTTGCCTGCATGACGGTGGTTTCGTCGTTTTCTAGCTGGGCGATCAGGCGATCGCTGTCTCGAACAGTTTCAGGGCTGGCGATCGCAAGTCTTGCCCCCACGGTTAAAGGCAACAACAATTCTAAGGCCGCAATATCAAAAGCAACGGTCGTGACCGCTAAAAAGGTATCCTCAGCAGTTAACCCAGGCACCTTTGCCATCGAATGCAACAGATTCACAAGGCTGCGATGCTGGATAGGAACGCCTTTTGGCTTGCCTGTGCTGCCGCTGGTGTAGATGATATAGGCTAGATCTTCGGGCCTGACCGATACGGAGAGATTTTCTGTAGAGAGCTGATCGATATCCTCTTTTTGGCGCTTTAAATCGAGCAAGGGAACATCAATATCTAAAACAAGACCGCTTAAAGAAGCCTCTGATTCTAAGACTAGGGATACGTTTGCATCTCTTATTACGTGCTGCAAGCGAGATTTTGGATAGGTGGGATCGAGGGGGACGTAGGTACCGCCCAGCTTAAGCACAGCTAGCATAGCAAGAACGAGTTCGGCTGAGCGGGTTACTGCAATTGCAATTCGGCTACCGGACTTCGCGCCCTGAGTAAGGAGATAGCGAGCGAGCTGGTTAGCCCTGCTGTTGAGCTGTTTGTATGACCAGGGTTGCTCTGGTAAGAGAGCTTGAGAAGCTACGTTGTCAGCAAGGACAGAATCGACAGAAAGGGCGATCGCATCTGGCGTTTGTTCTACCTGCGCTTCGATGAGCTGATGAGCGCACAGATTAGGAAGACCAACCGTTGTTTGATTCCAGTTGTCTAGCTCGCGTAGTTCTGCTTGATTTAGCAGTGGAAGAAGGCCAATCGGCGTTTCTGGTGCCTCTATTAGTCCAATCAGAAGCGTTTCAAAATAAGCAATGAGGCGCTGAATGGTATCTGCATTGAAGAGATCTGTGTTGTATTCAAAAACGCCAGTAATTGTTCCTTCGCCTTCGTACATATCCAAGCTCAGGTCGAAGCGAGATGAACTGTTGTCTATCTCTAAGGCTGAAAGCTCTAGCTCGGGTAGTTTGAAACTAGATGTCGGTGTGTTGTGGAGAATGAACATCACTTGAAAGAGGGCGTGATGACTGAGATTTCGCTCAACTTTCAGCGCATCGACAACCTGTTCAAATGGAACGTCTTTATTCGCGTAAGCGTCGAGTGCGGTTGCTTTTACCTGTTGTAAAAACTGTGTGAACGGCTGCTCAGCCTTAAACTGCGCTCTAAAGACTAAGTTGTTGACGAATAGGCCAATGAGGTTTTGGGTTTCTGCCTGGTCGCGGTTGCTAACTGTGGAACCCACTAAGATATCTGACTGACCAGAGTAGCGATAGAGCAGTACCTGAAAGGCTGCTAGCAGAGTCATAAAGAGGGTTGTTTGGGATCGCTCAGAAAATTGTTTTAACGCTGTTGATAGAAAAGGCGATAGCGCGAATGATTCTCGTCTGCCGCTGAAGCTTTGCAGCGCAGGGCGAGGGCGATCCGTCGGCAGTTGCAGCACTGCGGGCGGGTTGGCAAACTGGGTGAGCCAGAAGTCAAGCTGGGATTGGTGTGAGGAAACCTGGGCTCTTTGCCACGCGGCATAGTCGCCGTATTGGATAGAAAGCGGAGCTAAAGGAGAGGACTGTTGTTGAGAGAATGCGTGATACAGTGTAGAAATCTCTTTCACTAGCACCTTTAGTGACCAGTAGTCCGCGATGATGTGATGAATGGTGACAACCAAAACGTGGTCGCGATCGCCTAGCTTGAGAAGCCGACAGCGCAAAAGCGGCGCTTCATTTAAGTTGAAAGGCTGTGAGACCACTTCTGTTAGGTAAGGATGTAGCTGAGCTGTGAGATCTTCGTCAACGTTAAGCTGAATGTCTTTAATTTCGAGCTTTATTTCAAGCTGAGGCAGTATCTTTTGGATTGGCTCGTCATCTTGTGTGGTGATGTGCGACCGCAAGATCTCATGACGAACCACAATCTCATTTAGGCAACGCTGTAGCGTCTCTACTTGCAGCGCTCCGACAAGCCGAATAACCGCAGGAATGGTATATACCGACTCTCCGGGCTGAAGCTGATCAATAAACCACAATCTCTCTTGTGCGAAAGAGAGAGGCGCACTCTGTTCAGTCTTTGATTCAGAGACTGATTCAGAAGCCGATTTAGAAACCGCTTTCTTTAACGCCTTACGCTGTATCAGCTTCGTCAACAGGTCGCGCTTCTGCTCAGCCGTTAGATTCTTGATATCAGGAGTATTTACTGAATTCATGAGCCTACCTCCTGATTCTGTTCATTCAATAACTGCGTGAGCAAATCGTCTACATCATCATCAGATAGTGCGTCGATAGATGATATATCAACAGATGGTGTATCAGCGCTCGCTTGTCTCCGTGGAATCACATCAGCTTTGGCACGAGAAGGCTGAGAGGATAGAGACTGGTCTACCAGCTTAGCTTGCTTTTCAGGCGTAAGGGCTGAAAATAGCTGAGCGATGGTTAGCGTGGTAGAAAAGGCGTTTTGAAGCTTTGACAGGAGCTGCATAGCAGTGAGAGAATTGCCACCTAGCTCAAAGAAGTTGTCGTGAATGCCCACTTTTTCAACTTCTAGGACGGTTTTCCACAGCTCAGCGATAGTCTTTTCGGTAGGTGAAGTGGGTGCAACATATTCCACTTCGTTAAAATCGGGAATAGGGAGCGATCGCCTATCCACTTTCCCGTTGGCTGTCAGCGGCAGATTTTCCAGTATCTGGTAGCGAGCTGGCACCATATAGCCAGGCAACTTTTCGCTTAGATGCTGTCTCAGCGTTTCCTTGATAGAAACAGTTTGTGCAGGTTGACTAACCGCCTGCCACTGCTGATTCCAGGCTGGATCGATGGCTCCACCGATTAAAGCATGAAGCGGCTGATGCTGCTGACCTAGAGTAAGCTGTTGCTGGAGCGCCGCCGCGTTGAAGCCTCCAATCGGGCATAGACCTAGCTCAAAACTGGATGCTTTCTCCATCATAAGCTGTCCCATATAGCCCGTTTCAATCAGACAGAAATCTCGGGCTTTGTCTCCGTAGATAGGTTCAATGGCATCTAAATTGGCAACGAGGAAAAGAGAGAACGCGCTGTCTTCGCTGAGTGAGTAGTTAGGTCCATATAACAGTTCGTTATCCTCATCATTCTCTTCTGAAGAGAGCTTTACTAGACAATGTTCGACTGGGTGATAGTAGTACCAGCCCGCCTCAACATCTGTGATGCGATTTGTACAGACGTGAAGATAGGTTTGAATTGGGTAGAGACTTCCCGCCGAAGCATAGCGATATTTGGGTAAGGGCGCGTTGACCAGAGGGCGAGCGCCTAGCACAGAGAGAAAATCGCTGAAGTGGTTTGTCTCAACTGGGTTTGTCAAAAACTGACGATGGCTCTGGCGCTGTAAGTAGTCGCTTTCAGTTGCGTTTGGTTGAGGTAGTAAAACTCGCTGCGATTCAGCCTCATCTTTGCGTATGCCTATCTGCTTTTGTTTGAAGTCTAGCTTTGAGAGGGGTTGAGCGATCGCATCCGTCCCTTTCTTCAGCGCAGGAACAACATACGCCACTAGCTCAGGCGGCGTTCCCACGGCTTCTACCACAGCCGTCTCAATCGCTGGATACTGTTGCAACGCACTCTCAATCTCGCCCAGCTCAATCCGGTAGCCATTCACCTTAATCTGAAAATCTTCTCTACCTAAGAACTCAAGTGTTCCATCGGGATGGTAGCGCCCCAGGTCGCCCGTTCTATACAATCTGCCTCGCTGCCTATGGTCAACAAATTGCTCCGATGTCAGCTCAGGCTGGTTCCAATAGCCCTTGGCTAACCCAATGCCACCGATATAGAGCTGTCCGGGAACCCAACAAGGACAAGGGTTTAGGTTCTCATCTAAAACGTACCACTCTTGATTAGCCAGCGGCTTCCCGTAAGGAATACTGCGCCAGCTAGAATCAACAGATTCTATGGGGTAAGCAATCGACCAAATCGCTGCTTCTGTTGCACCTCCCAAGCTGACTACTTGAGCCATAGGAGCATGCTTTTGTATCTGCTCAGGTAGCGTAAGCGGAATCCAGTCACCGCTGAGCGTCACCAAGCGAAGCGCATCATGCGTTTGATTAGAGTCGGCTAATTCTGTTGTGAGTAGCTGCATAAGAGCGGGAACAGAATTCCAGATGGTGACCTGATGCGCTGTGATCAGATGTCGCCAATGGGTTGGGTTTTGGATTTGTTCGGCGGTGGGGATGATGAGGGTCGCGCCAGCAGCTAGTGTGCCGAAAATATCGTATACGGAAAGATCAAAGCTGAGAGAGGAGAGGACAAAGACGCGATCGCGCTGAGTCACCTCAAACCGCTGATTGATATCTAAAAGGGTATTCACTACGCTTTGATGATCTAGCATCACACCCTTGGGCATTCCCGTAGAGCCAGAGGTGTAAATAACGTAGGCTAAATCTGTTGAAGACTGAATTCTCTTTGGAACAAGTGTTGTTTCAGCCTCTGTTGTATCTGCATTGAATCGTTCGCCAACGCAGATCTGCGTCAGACCTGTCGGCCAGTCCAGAATACTGCTGTCTGTGGTCAACACAATTTCGGCGGCAGTATCGGCAATAAGCTGCCAGCGGCGATCCCGTGGAAGGGCTGGATCGATAGGAACATAAGCGGCCCCTGAGCTTAAGATGCCTAGAACCGCGATCACCTGCTGCCAGCCCTTTGGCATAGAGACTGCGACAAGCTGATTAGGACGAACGCCCAACTGTTGAAGCTGACGAGAAAGCTGAAGTGATTGATCAGCGAGCTGTGCGTATGTTAAAGACTTCTCAGATGTGATGACCGCAATCTGGTCGGGCTGCTGCTGTGCTTGCTCGAAGAACAGTTCGTGCAGGAGGCGATCGCCTTTCTCAAAAGGTGCATGGCCGCCTGAGTTTAGCTCGCGCACATGATTGGTGGGTGCAAGCTGTGGTAGACCATGCCAGATAGTTTCGTCTGTTGCGAGCTGATGTAGCAGTTGAGTATAGGCTGTAAACATTTGGTCTAGGAGACCTGCCGGGAACAGATCGGCGATCGCGTCCCAATTGAAAACCAACGCGCCTTCAATTTCTGAAACCTGATGATCTAAATACACCTGAGACGTTTGGCTCACGCTGTAGACCGTCTCACTCTGCCAAATATTTTGTTCTTTCTTCGGAATGGCCTGATTGAGCGTACTCGTGAACACTACAGGCATCAGTGCACCACGACCTTTAGTGCCGCCGCCATTTTGAGGCAGCTTAGCCAATTCTCTTAGCACCTGTACACCGCTGACAGCGCGATGCTCCAAATCATCCCAAAGCTGGTTTTGTAGGCGTTGAGCACGGCCAGTAAAGCTATCAGTGCCACTGTTATCAATCGCCAACAGAAGAGAAGCCGTAAAATCGCCGATGATTTGATTTACCTCTGGATGTAGCGGCAGGCGGTTGAACAATGTGAGATTCAGCGTGAACTGAGGGCTTTGGCTCCATGTGGTAAGCACTTCGGCAAAGGCAGCTAGAACAACACCGGATGGAGTCAGAGATGCCTTGTTCGCGAGCTGTTTTAGTCTGGCCCACTCAGCCGCCTCAAGCTGACCGCTGCGCCGCTCAAAACGGGGGGCGATCACCTGGCTTGGTGCCATCGTCAACGGTAGGCTTGGCGCAGATGGCAATGTAGCAAGGCGGCTCTGCCAGTACTGAAGCGACTTTTCATAAGCAGGCGTTTTTCTAAAGGCTTGCTCTGCCATTACGTAGTCGCGGAAGCTGAGGCTAAGCGGCGGCAACGATTGACCCATGATCAGCATCGCCATCTCTCGACCCAAAAGCTGAAAGCTCCAGGCATCGCCAATGAGTACGTCGAAGCTGACAAAGAAGCGGATTTTGTTGCTAGGCAAGCGGGCAGCTTCGATATGGAATAGGGGCCACTGCTCTGGTTTGAATATCTGATGAGAGAGGTGATCGCGAATCTGTCTAATCTGTTGTTTTTGAGCAGATGACTCACTTATATCTGTTACCTGAACCCTGTACTCAGACACCTCTGGCAAAATCATTTGCTGCCCGTCTGTATTCACCACCGCCCGCAGCATGTCATGGCGCTTAATCAGTTTGTTTAGCGCGGCCTCGGCATCTGGTACAGATAGGCCCATCACCTCTATTTCTCGGTAGCCGTGGGTGCCAATGTTACCAAGATCAAAGGCTTGCGATCGCCCTAACCAATACGCTTGCTGAATATCGGTCAGTGGGAAAGGCTCATGCCTATGGGCTAAGTCAATCTCAATCCGTTGTTTGTGAGTAACGTCCTGAGTGAAGTCTTGGCTGTCTGATGTGTTTTCTTCAATAGTCGCTATTAGACCTGCAACCGTTGGAGATTGGAAGAATGCGCGGAGCGGAATCTTTGTTTGCAAAGCATCTTCCGCTTGAGCCACAATTTGAATCGCTAGGAGAGAGTGTCCACCTAGCTCAAAGAAATTGTCGTGAATGCCAACTTTTTCTTGACTAAGTACGCTGCACCAAATATTCGCAAGTGTTTTCTCTTTTGGGGAACTGGGCGCGACATAAGTCTGTGAGCTGCTGAGCTGAGTAGTTACTGGCAGGGCACGACGATCAATTTTACCGTTGGGCAGTTGAGGCAGTGAGTCCAGCGTTATCCACACCGTAGGAATGAGATAGTCGGGCAGACGCTGGGCGAGATCTTTCCGAAGGGCTATCTGTGGGCTTTCCAGGTCAGTGACGACATACGCGACAAGCTGTTTTTCTGTCTGGTTCTCCATTGGACTGTGTGCAACAACAACCACGTCTTGAATAGCACTATGCTGACGAAGCGCCGTTTCTATCTCTCCTGTTTCGATGCGGAAGCCTCGAATTTTTATTTGATGGTCAAAGCGGCCTAGAAACTCTAGCGCACCGTCAGGTCGGTAGCGGACGCGATCGCCTGTTTTATACAGCCTTTCCCCCAGTGTAGACTGCTCAATAAAGCGCTCAGCTGTCAGCGCTGACTGATTCAGATAGCCCTGTGCCAGCCCTGAACCTGATAGGTATAACTCACCGGAAATGCCAACGGGCGCAGGCTGTTGATAGCGATCGAGGACAAAAGCTTGAGTATTGGCAATCGGTTTTCCAATGGGTACTCGATGTTCATTAGTAGAGAACTGGTGTTTGTGTAAAGGGGCACAGGTGGAGTAAGTCGTATCTTCTGAGGGGCCGTAGAGATTGTAGACGTGTTGAATGTGAGAGAGATTGTGAAGCTGCTCTACAAGAGAAACAGGGAGCGATTCACCCGCTAGATTAACGGTTTGGATAGAAGTGGGTAGCTTAGCGACCTTTAAAAGATGAGTCAGTACGCTAGGAACAGTGTTGAGTAGGCTAATGTTGGCGGCAGTTGGCAGGTTGGGTATGGCTAGGACGTTTTCTACAACGATGACACGCCCGCCCCAGCTTAAAGGTGCGAAAATCTCGAAGACAGAGAGATCAAAGCAGATGGAGGTTGAGGCTAGAACGCCGGATAGCTCAGTTGCTGAGAACTGTTGTTTTGTCCAGTGCAAGAATGAAACTGTACTACGGTGTTCTATCGCGACTCCTTTAGGACGACCTGTGGAGCCTGATGTGTAGATCACGTAGGCAAGACTTTCAGGTGTAGAGGCCGAGGCCATATTTTCTGTTCTAGCTGAATCATTTTCAATCGCTGTGATATCAACAACTTTGAGAGATTGGGTTACTTCAAAGGTGACTTCTTCTCCTTGAGTTAGCAAAACCTGAAGCTGAGCATCTTCGGCAATAAAGCTTAGTCGCTCGGCAGGATAGGCAATATCGAGTGGAACGTAGGTGCCGCCTGCCTTTAAGACGGCTAACATGCTGATGACCATCTCGCACGAGCGAGTCATACAGATGCCTATGGTTTGGGTAGATTGAACATTTCCAATGCCAAGTTCTCGGAGATGATGTGCGAGCTGATTAGCTTTTCGATTGAGTTCTGTGTAGGTGTAGGCAGTTCGATCGTTGGCTAATGGATTGCTCAGCGCGATCGCGTTTGGCGTTTTCTCTACTTGAGCCTCAAATAGCTGATGAATACAGACATTTGTCGGATAAGGCTGGTGAGTTTGATTCCAATCGACTAAAAGCGTCTGTTGCTCTTTCTCACTCAATAGGGGTAGCTCAGATAGTCGTGCTTCGAGATTGTCTACTAACCCAGAAAGCAGCGTTTGAAAATGGAAAACCATGCGAACGATGGTGCTTTCATCAAACAAGTCTTTGTTGTATTCTACCTGTCCAGCAATGCCTGACTCGGTGTCCTGTAAGTTCAGCCGCAGCTCGTATTTGGCTTGGGTTTCAGGTAGCGGATAGCGGACAATCGTTAGCCCGTCCATCTGCATCGGTCTCACGTCCACCTGCTGCAAATCTAGCTTTACCTGAAACAGCGGCATCATTTGACTAAGGTGCCGCTCAGGGTTGATGACTTCTATCAGCTTTTCAAAGGGTAATTCCTTATGGGCGAGGCCACCCAACACAGTCTCTCTTACTTGCTGTAGCAGATCGCAAAAGCGAGGATTATTGGACAAGTCGCTGCGGAATACGAGCGTGTTTACCAACAGGCCAATGAGACCTTCTGTTTCGGTGCGATCGCGATTTGCAATATCACTGCCCACCACAATATCCTCACTGCCCGTATAGTGATGAAGCAATACTTTAAGCGCGGTTAGCAGCAGCGTAAACAGGGTGACATTTTGCTGAGCGCTCAGTGCCTTGAGCTTTGTTGATAGCGCTAGCGGCAGCGCCAAAGGGACTTGAGCGCCGCTGTAGGTTGCCACTGCTTCGTAAGGGCGATCCAGCGGCAGATCTAAAACGGGAAGTTCGCCGGAGAGCTGATCTTTCCAGTAGTTTGTCTGCTGGTCGAGTTTTTCTCCTTGAAGCTGCTGACGCTGCCAAACGGCCCAATCTGCATACTGAATCGGTAGCGGAGGCAAAGGCGAAGATTGCCCCTGAGAGAATGCTCTGTACAGTATGGTCATTTCTCTGAGAAAGACCATGACCGACCAGCGATCGCTAATGATATGGTGGGTGGCCAGAACAAAGAGATGGCGGTTTTCTGCAACCTTTAATAGAGCTGTTCTTAGCAGCGGCTTAGCAAGGTCAAACGGCGCTTGAGTGACGGCCTGAATTCTTTGGTCAGCGACTGTTTGCGAGTCTGCTGCTGGGCTGAGATTTTCCTGCTGCAAGTGAATAGATTTTGGTGGTTCAATGACCTGAACAGGTTGTTGGCTATCTAGCTCAAAACGAGTGCGAAAGGTCTCGTGGCGCTCAACTAACGCATTCAAGCTTTTTTCTAGGGCAACAGCGTCTAACGCACCCGTTAGCTCTAGCACGCTGGCAACATTGTAGGCCGTGGTCGTGGGGTCAAGCTGCTGTACAAACCATAGCCGCTGTTGAGCAAAGGACAGCGGAATGGGCTGGTCTTTGGCGCAAGGCTGAATCGCACCGGAGCCCAATTTTTGACCTAGCTTTTTGTCTAAGCCTTTCTGGGCAAGCTTTTTCTCAAATAGCGCCCGTTGTTCAGGAGTGAGCGTGGCTAGCTGCCGATAAAACTGACTCATGCGTCACCTCCTGCGAGTTGGGTTTGAACTTCCTCAATCGAAAGGGTTTGCACCTCTGCGAGCAGCACGGCCATTTCGTCTAGCTCGCTTTGCTGGGGAAGCTGTTCATCAATGACTGCCGCAATCTTAGCGACCGTGGGCGCTTCAAAGAGAAGATTACGCATCTCAATATCTACTGGAAACGCTTCTCTAAGGCGTGAGATGACCTGAATCGCAAGCAATGAATGGCCCCCTAGATCAAAGAAGCTGTCGTTTACGCCTATTTTCTCTAGCCCAAGCAAATCTTGCCAGATAGCAGCGATGGTGATTTCTGTTGTATTGCGAGGAGCAGCGTAAGCGGTGGAGAGCTGTGGGCGGCTATAGCTTTTGTCCGATTGAGTAGAGCCGTCTGATTGCGAATTATTTGTTTCTTCAATTAATTGTACTGAAGGAACTGCCTTTATCCAGCGGCGATGGCGGGCGAACAGATCGCCTTTTGAAACAATAATTTGGCCAGGAGTGGCCTGCGTGAGGATGCGTTCGGTCGCTTGCCAAGCTTCAGTAGGCGTGAGCGCAAAATTAGCAAGCGCATCACCCCAGCTTTTTTGCTGTAGAGAGTTTTCTTCTTTCTCGGCGATCGCGTCCCAGTTGATGCTAAACCAGGAAAAGGGAGACTGTTGGTTTTGCTGGGCGACGAATGCATCTATGAAATGATTGGCACCTGCGTAGGCTGCTAGCCCAAGCCCACCGATAACAGAGGAGAGAGACGACTGGACGCAACAGAAATCGGGATTGAGGTCGGCCAGTGCCACAGCAAGATTCTGTAGAACTTCTTTTTTGCTTTGACAGTTGTATTCCCAGTGATGAGACTGAAGTAAAGCAAGCGGAGCCGCAGACTTTTCGTTGGTCATTGGGCTACTGATAAATACTCCGTGGATCGGGCCAAATTCAGTCACTATCTGCTGAAGCGCTTTTTCTAAGGCGTTTAGGTCGGTACCGTTTGCAAATGCGACCTTTGCCCGATAGTCCTTTTCTAAATGTGTCGCCCACACGTGAGTTAATCCGCTCGAAAAAGAAAGTCCTCTTTCGAGTGTTTCTTCTATCCCAGTGGAACCAACGATTACATAAAGCCCCTTCTGACGGAGACGAACAGAAGTTTTAGGCGTGTCTTTTGACAGGGTGAGGGGCTGATAAGTTTGCTGCCAGCGATGGCGATCGCTATTTGAAACCTTCTCACCGCCTCTGTTTTCACCACCTCTGTAAGCAACAACGGCTGCTGGCTGCTCTACCTGTAACTCCCTCCAAAGCTGTTGAGCCACTTGTTTCGAGGTGCGATCGCTTTTCACCCAATCTACTTGACGAGCGCCTGTAGACGGATATTCTTGACCCACTACCTGAATCAATCCTTGAACTTCAGCCTGCTGAGGATTCAACGCTTCGGTGCCAGCAACATCATACGCAGCCTCAGTAACTACTGTAATTTGCAACGTATTATCTCGGCTGTTTCCTACTGTAGAAAACGCCTTCAATAAATTCATAAGCGCCACGAAAGAGTCAGAGGTTTTCGCCCCAGCCCCCCACAAATAAACAATTTCCGTAGGAACTTTCTCCCGCAACTGCAAATCTTCTAATAGCTGCTTGAACCCCTCTGGCTGTTCAGCATTCAAAGAAAACTGGCGATAGCCCGCTTGCTCAAATTCTTTTCCTCTATGCACAACGAAGACATCTTGCCCTGCTTGCTCAATCATTTGGGAAAGCTGCTGACCAACCTTGTCGCCATCTGTTTTGTTGCTATCCGCAAACAATAGCCAGCATGGTTTTTGAGTCGTATCAATGGCCTTGAGAACGGGTAGACGCCGCTCCCAACTAGGTGCGTAGAACCAGTTTTCCATATCAGCGTTGAGCTTGATAGATGAAGCTGACTGTTCCTTCTGTTGACTGTTGTGAGAAAGGGCTGCTGTGGTGGAATCTACGAAATCTACCCAGTAGCGCTGATGCTCGAAAGGATAGGTCGGTAGAGGAATGCGGCGATGGTTGTGGTTTTCCTGAAAAGCTTCCCAGTCAATGTCAATGCCTGTTGCCCAGAGCTGGCCTATAGCTGTGAGCATTTGAGCCATGTCGGATGTGGCTGATTTTGGATGGGGTAGGCTGTTGACTGCGGTGTGAGTTCGCTGTGGGGGAAGCTGTTGCTGTGTAAGCGTGGTGAGTACGTTGCCTGGGCCAACTTCTAGAAAGAGCGGATCGTTGAGCTGCAAGAGTGTGGCAACGCCTTCGCTAAAGCGCACAGGTTGGCGCATTTGACGTCCCCAATAGTCGGGGCTGGTGGCTGCTTCTGGGGTAATCCAGGTGCCTGTAACGTTGGAAATGAAAGGAATGGTGGGTGGGTGAAAGGTGACTTGTTGGAGATATTCTACAAAGGGGGCGATCGCATCCTCCATCATCGGAGAATGAAAAGCGTGAGACGTTTTGATCGGGCGGCAGCTAATGTTGTTGCTTTCTAAGCGATATTGAAGGGCTGCGATCGCCTCCATACTCCCAGAAACCGCGCATAGCTGTGGCCCGTTGCTAGCAGCGAGCGTCAGGTCATCATTTAGCCAGTCTGAAACCGCATCAGCGCTCAGCCCTACAGACAGCATGGCCCCTGTGGGCATCTGCTGCATGAGCTGGCCCCTGCGTACTACAATTTTGAGTGCTGTCTCTAAATCGAAAACGCCCGCTAAGCAAGCGGCTACGTATTCGCCTAAGCTATGGCCTAGCAGCGCGACAGGCTCAGCGCCCCAGTGCATCCAAAGCTGAGCAAGTGCATACTCTACAGCGAAGAGCACAGGCTGAGCATAAGCTGTTTCATACAGCCTCTCTTTCTCTTTGTTGTATAAAAGCGCTGACAGGCCAATGTTTTCTTCCTCAAGAATGTCTTGACACTGTTTGAAAGCCTGCTGAAATATTGGCTGCGTTTCATACAGTTCTTTTGCCATGTCAGCGTACTGGCTGCCCTGCCCAGAGAACAAGAAGACTAAGGACGGCTGTTCGGAGATTTTTTGTGAGGTTTGATTGCGTAAGCTCTCGATGGCTTCAGCAGAATTTCTACAGACGATGCTTCGACGATGCTCAAAGGCTTTTCGTCCGACCTGTAGAGTATAAGCTACATCTGCTAGCGTCATGTCTTCGTCTTTACGAAAGTAATCTGCCAAATTCATAGACGCGATATCTAGCGCAGATTGCGTTTTCGCTGAGAGTACTAAAAGATGATTGTTTGCTGTTAGCTTATTGTCAGATTGTTGAACCTGCGTATCTTGAGGAGCTTCTTCTAAAACAATGTGGGCATTGGTGCCCCCAATCCCAAAGGAGCTAACACCTGCACGGCGTGGGCCTTGGTCTTGAAGCCACTCAGCTAAGCTTGCATTGACGTAGAAAGGAGTATTCTGAAAATCTATGGCAGGGTTAGCTTTCTGAAAATGTAGCGTCGCTGGAATTTGCTGATGTTTTAGCGCCAGCACCGTTTTGATAAAGCCTGAAATGCCTGCGGCAGCGTCTAAATGACCAATATTAGGTTTCACTGAACCGATGGCGCAGCGGCGTTCAAAAGATCTTGGTTCAGAAGATTTTGTTGAAGCTTCTGCCTGCGAACCAAAAGCTTGCTTGAGCGCAGACATTTCAATCGGATCGCCCATTGCGGTGCCGGTGCCGTGAGCCTCGATGTAGCTGATGCTTTGCGGTGAAACTTCTGCCATCGCTTGAGCAGCTTTGATGACACTAGCCTGTGCTTCGACGCTGGGGGCGGTGTAGCTAACTTTTTGAGCGCCGTCGTTGTTGATCGCTGAGCCTTTGATGATGGCATCAATAGTGTCATTATCAGCGATCGCATCTTCTAACCGCTTTAGTACAACAATCCCCACGCCGTTCCCACCAACGGTGCCTGCCGCCGCCGCATCAAACGCCCGGCAGTGTCCATCAGGAGAATAAATACTGCCCGCCTGGGCTCGGTATCCAATTTGTTTAGAGATGGCTACACCGCCCGCGATCGCCATGTCGCATTCCCCACTTAGCAATGACTGCGCCGCCATATGCACCGATACCAGAGAAGATGAACAGGCAGTTTGAACATCTACGCTGGGGCCGTTTAAGTTGAGCTTGTAAGATACCCGAGTGGTCAAAAAGTCTTTATCATTGGAGACGAAGAGTTCGTAAGGGCTAACGCGATCGCGCACTTCAGGATTGCTGTATAAATTCAACAAATAGCCATTCATCCCGGCCCCGCCAAACACGCCGACGCTGCCCGGATAGCGCTCGGGATCATATCCTGCCGTCTCTAAGGCTTCAACCGCTGTTTCTAGAAACAGCCGCTGCTGCGGGTCTAAAATTTCTGCCTCACGCGGACTATAGCCAAAGAAATCAGCATCAAATAGATCAGCGTCTTCTACAACGCCGCCTACTTTCACGTAGTTGGGGTCGTGCAGCATCTCAGGCGATACGCCCTGTGCCAAAAGCTGTTCATCTTTCAAGGCAGAGATAGACTCTACGCCCTGCTGAAGATTTTGCCAAAATTCATTGACAGACTGCGCCCCCGGAAAGCGCCCGGCCATGCCGATGACTGCGATCTCTAGCCCAGAGTATTTAGAAT
This sequence comes from cf. Phormidesmis sp. LEGE 11477, assembly GCF_015207105.1. GTDB lineage: Bacteria > Cyanobacteriota > Cyanobacteriia > Phormidesmidales > Phormidesmidaceae > Phormidesmis. The sequence goes on along the minus strand of NZ_JADEXO010000017.1, from coordinate 45,217 downwards.
CAAAATCGTTCAACGGTTCGTTTATGTTCTCTATGTTGTTCATTTTGCTTCCTCCTCTAAGCGACGTGTTGTTTCATGGGTTGTTTTCTGTGTGGATAGCTGCCCTTTATTTCTCTTTTGACCTAGCCGCTGTCTCAGGCGCTGTTTACCTGCGGCTAACCTAGAACCCGTCAGTCCATCTTGAGGCTGAACGGCTGCTTCTAATTCACTTTCCCCTTGCTGCCGCGCCTTGATTTGACTGATATGAAGTGCGAGCGATCGCAAGGTAGGATAGCGGAATAAATCAACCAGAGAAAGCTCTACCGCTAGCTGCTGACGAATGTTGTCTTGAGCGCTGATGACTAGCAGTGAATGTCCGCCAATCTCAAAAAAGTTGTCGTGAATGCTGATAGTTTGAGTGGGTAAAAGAGACTGCCAAATGCTCAGCAGCGTAGTTTCGATGGCTGTTTTAGGTCGTGAATCCGGGGTAAGGACCGCTTGATTTGATGGTGATGTGAGGGCAGGAAGTGCATTGCGATCAATCTTGCCGTTGGGTGTAAGTGGGAAGGCATCTAGCACCTGGTAGGCGGTTGGCACCATGTAGTGGGGTAGCTGTCGAGTCAGGTGCGATCGCAGTTCCTGTGTCAGCGGCTGGCCTTTGGCAGCGAGAGTCGTCTCTTTGTGCCTATTCTCTTTTTTCTCATGACGAATGAGCGTAACATAAGCCACTAGCTGCTGCTTTTCTACTTCTTCTTGCACAGCGGTGACTGCCTGACTAATCTGTGGATGAGTTGCCAATACCCGTTCAATTTCGCCTAGCTCGATCCGATAGCCACGCAGCTTTGTTTGATAATCTAACCTGCCGAGATAGTCCAGGGTGCCATCTTCGCGATAGCGAACGCGGTCTCCTGTTCTATAGAGCGTTTTCTCATCAGAGTCAATTAAGACACTTACAAACCGCTGTTTGGTTAAGTCTTCACGCTGCCAGTAGCCAGTGCTAAGCCCTACTCCGCCGATATAGAGTTCTCCCGCGACTCCTGTAGGCATCATCTGTTGCTTCTCGTTCAAAACATAGAGCTGAGTGTTGTCTATCGGCTGACCAATTGGGACGCTGCCCTCAGTAAGCGAAGCGGAAGAAAGCGCTAGCGCACTAGACCAGATTGTGGTTTCGGTAGGGCCATAGACATTCCAAACTTCCTCGCCGCAGTTCAGCAAACGCTCGGCTAAAGCTGTGTCTAAAGCTTCACCACCACAGAGAATTCTCAGTCCGTTTTGTCCGCTCCAGCCACCACTGAGTAGAAGCCGCCAAGTAGCAGGAGTCGCCTGCATAATATCTATGCCGTAGGTATCGAGATAGGCAATGAGCTGGTGAGCGTCGCGGGCGGTTTGACTACTCGCGAGCAGCAGGCAACCACCGGTAGTCAAGGGAAGGAACAACTCTAAGGCCGCAATGTCGAATGCTAGCGTGGTGACGGCCATGAGCGTATCGGTGGTTCTGATACGCAAGCGCGTCGCCATTGATCTGAGTAAGTTAGTTAGACTCCTATGGGTGATAGGAACACCTTTTGGTTTGCCAGTGCTGCCGCTGGTGTAGATGAGGTAGGCAAGGCTGTTTAATTTGTTGTTTGTATCTGGTTCTGATATTGATTGAGCATTAATTTTGACGCTTTGCTGACTAAGGTTAATCCGGTTTAGTGAAGTTGTTGAAACAACGCTAGCGGTAGCTTCGTGACAGATAAGATGTGTGATGCCAGCGTCTTCTATGATGTGCTGAAGTCTAGCGGCTGGGTAGGTTGGATCGAGTGGGACATACGCGCAGCCAGCTTTTAAGACAGCAAGTAACGCAGTTATCATCTCTACGGAACGCTCTATACATAGACCAACTGGCATGTTCTGAGCGTTTGTTAGACCGTGATTATTGAGAAGGTAATGAGCAAGCTGATTAGCTTGATTGTTGAGCTGTTCGTAGCTAAGTGAATTTCCTTCAAAAATCAGCGCTGTTGCTTGAGGGGTTTGCTTTGCTTTTTGGGCGATCGCAACATGTACACACTCAGCTTCTGACAGGCTTACGGTTGGCCCCTGCCCAAAACTTGTGATTTCCTGTTTCTCAACTTTTGAAAGAATGTTTAGTTTCTCAACAGATTGCTGCGGGGAAGTCACTATCTCCGCTAAGACTGTCTCTAAATGGTGAGTGAGGCGGGCGATCGCACTCCCAGAAAACCGTTGAGCATCATAGAGTATCTTGAAATCCAAGGTTTCTGAGACTACGGCAAACAGCGTCAGCAGATAGTGAGTTCGCTCAATAATTTCAACCTCTAACAGCTCAAGCCCTTCTACAGCTCGAATCGATTCAAGCGGATAGTTTTCAAAAACAACAACGCTTTCAAATAGAGGCGACTGTCTTGAAATCTCGCTTTCAGCCTGAATCTCAATCAGAGGCGTGTATTCGTATGGCTGCTGCGCGAGCTGCTGCGTCTGAATGCTTTGCAGCCAGGGAACAATATCACTCCCAAGCTTCACGCGCATTGGCAGCGTATTGATAAATAAGCCCACCCGTTGCTCAGCATCCTTTAGGGTCTGAGGGCGACCCGCACAGGCCAAACCGTACATCACGTCGTCATCACCGCTGTAAACGCTTAGCACTTTAGCCCACGCACCTTGGTACAAGGTGCTGAGCGTAAGCCGATGCCGTTTGGCAAACGCTTTAAGCTGTTCGGTAAGTTGAGCGGGCAGTGCGTAATGTTGTTCAGCGCTATGATGGTTTGTTGTTTGTTGAGATTTTGTTGCTTTACTTAAAGATGCTGGCTTGGCGGCGTCTATTCCTAGATTCGTTGGTGCGCTGAGGCCAGAAAGCTGCCCTCTCCAAAACTGCCTAGCAGTAGCAACATCTTGTTTTTGCAGCCATGCGATGTAGTCTCGGTAAGGATAAGCTTTACTCAATATGTGTTTTACCTGAGTAGCCGGAACCTGTCCGCATGTTGCTTGATAGTAGACAATCCACTCTTTTAGCAGCTTGGGCAGCGACCAGCCATCTAGCAGGATGTGATGATGTGTCCAAACAACTTTATAGTGGTTCAGCCCTATCTGAATCGCATTGATTCGCATGAGGGGAGCATGGGAAAGATTGAAGCCTTGAGCGCGATCGCTCACCAGTAATTCTGAAAGCTGTTGCTTTTGAACTTCAGTACCAAGCATTTTCCACTGATGCCAGTGAATGGGCACATTAACCTGATGTCCCACTACCTGCACAGGCACTTTGATATTTTTCCACACAAAAGCCGACCGCAGGATAGTATGGCGGTTTGCCATCTGCTGCCATGCTTGGTCAAACGCTTCACGATTTAGCTCACCTTTGAGGGTATAGCTGACTTGCACGATGTATGCACCAGCCTGCGTATCGCTGAGGCTGTGGAATAGCAAGCCCTGCTGCGTTGGGGAAAGAGGATATATATCTTGAACAGTTTTATTCATGGGCGCGTTCTCAGGAGTATTCATGAAGTCACCTCCTGTTCTGCTGTGGTAAAGGTTACCTGATCGAGGACGGCTGCGATCGCATCTGAGTCGAGATCTACAAGGCCAAAATCATTAGAGCTGTAGTCTGCGTCTTGCTGAGTATGACAGCTCTCGATTAGCACAGAGAGATTATGAACAAACTGCCTAGCTAGCTTTGCAATAGTCTCACGCTTGTGATGGCGCTGACTAAATATCCACTCAATCTGAAGCTGACCGTCTTCTATCCAGCTATTCACATCTAGCAGATGAACACGCAGATTTTCGTTAGCCTGATTGGGGCTGTGTGGCGCGTTGGGTAACGGAGCTTTAGTAAACCCTGCTTCTGAAACGGCGTCTATCTGACCTAAATAGTTAAAGCTCACAGGTGGGTTTATATGCCGTTGGGAGATATCTGTACTGAGGTAGCGCAGCAGGCCGTAGCTCAAGCCGTGATTGGGGACTGCTTGTAAATTAGCTTGAATGGATCTGAGATTGTCTACCAGTGTCAGCGTCGGCTCAAAGGAGAGAGAAATAGGATAGAGTGCGGTGAACCAGCCCACGGTTCGAGAAAGATCTAACGTATCAGAAAAGCGTCCGTAGCTCTCAAGATCTATCAGTAGTTCGTTGCTGTCTATCCAGGTTGTGAGAGTTTGCATGAAAGCCGTAAGCAGCGCATCTGTAATTTGAGTGTTGTAAGCTGCTGGAATTTCTTGCAAGAGTGAATGCGTTTGCGCTTCAAAGAGCTGAACAGAGACCGTTTCGCTGTTCTCAATCGTGTTTTCCGCTGCGTCGGCGTTGAAGTCAGACAGGAGGACAGCGAATTCTCTGCTGCTGAGCGCTTGCCAATAGTCAAGATCAGCGATTATTTCAGATGAATTAGCCTTCTCAGCAAGCGCGATCGCCCACTGCTGATAGGAATGGGTTTTGGGCTGAAGTTGGATCGGCTGGTTTGCGATCGCCTGTGAATATGCCTGCTGTAAGTCCGCGAGCAATATCCGCCAGGAAACGCCATCTATCAACAGATGGTGGATGGCGATAAACAGATGGCTTTGATCCTTTTCACCCGACTCAAATCCGCAGACGGCAATTAGAGAGCCGTTTTGAATGTTGAGGCTGGTTTGTTGTACTTTGATTTGTTGAGCAATTGCGCCTGTTTTTTGTTCGCTACTGAGGTGAGAGTAGTCGAACCATTGAATGACAGGGGCGGTATTCTCTTTTGAGAAGGCTTGCTGCCATCCCTGTTCGGTTTGATAGAAACGTAGGCGAAAGGCATCGTGATGAGTGAAGACCTGTGCGATCGCAAATTCTAACGCCGCTTTATTCAAGTTATGCGGCAGTGACAGGTACACCGATTGATTGAAGTGGTGTGGCTGCGCCAAGTCTTGCTCAAAGAACCAGTGCTGAATCGGGGTCAGCGGCACTTCGCCCTCGGCTAGCGACTGTGGAACAAGAACAGAATCACCTTTACTCGCAACAGTGGCTAATTCTGCAATGGTCTGATACTGAAATAGCTGTGACGGTGAGAGGGTAATACCTTCTCTGGCAGCTCTGCTGACAATCTGCATCGCTAGGATAGAATCGCCGCCTAGTTCAAAGAAATTGTCGTGAATACCGATCGTTTCAGCGGGCAGTAGTGAGGAGAAGATGCTGACTAGGGCCGTTTCGATTTCCGTTTTTGGGAAGCTCTCTTCAGTCTGTAATGCCGTCCAATCAGGTGTAGGCAAAGCCCGTCGGTCTACTTTTCCGTTTGTGGTCAATGGCAAAGACGGCATCCATACGAACTTGGCAGGCATCATATAGTCAGGCAGCTTTTCTAACAGAAATTGTCTGATTTCTAAGGAAGATATATTGCCTGCGGACCTATCCGTAGCCTCTAGGTAAGCCACTAATCTCTTTTGTCTTGTTTCCTTTTGCTGTATCTCCTTTTGCTCTGTTCCTCTCTTTTCTGCGCCATCTCCCCACGCAACCACTGCCGCCTGCTGAATTGCCGTATGGCGCTCTAAGGCAGCTTCAACTTCACCGGGCTCAATGCGGAAGCCACGGATCTTTACCTGAGTGTCTAAACGGCCTAGATATTTCAAGGCTCCGTCTGCTCTATAGCGAACGCGATCGCCCGTCTTATATAGATAAAACAACTCACTTTCTGACCGCTGCCGAATACCATAGAAAGGATTAGGAATAAACTTCTCAGCCGTCAAATCCGGGCGATTGAGATAGCCGCGAGCGACCCCGGCACCGCCGATATATAGCTCGCCCACAATGCCTACAGGCACTCGCTGTAAATCTGCATCTAGCACATAAACCTGAGTATGAGAAAGCGGATAGCCAATCGGCACTGCCGCTTCTAAATCTGACTGAGTGACTGTATGGCAGCAGGTAAAGGTTGTTCCTTCCGTTGGCCCATAGCCGTTGATAATCTTTGTATTTGGAAGAGCTTTAAGCGCTTTGCGTAAATGATAAACAGACAGAACGTCTCCGCCTGCGAGCAGTTGCCGCACAGACGTGAGACTGTCTAACTGCTCATCTACCATAAGGTTGAACAATCCAGCGGTTAGCCAAAGGGTGGTTACTCTGTGTGTAGAAATTGCATGACCCAGCGCTTCTAAAGACGGAGACTGCTCAGGCAGTAGTACCAACTTGCCACCGTTGAGCAGTGCGCCCCAAACCTCAAATGTAGAGGCATCGAAGGTGAGCGGTGCAGCTTGCAACAGAACATCGCTAGCGGTAAGTGTCACATAGTTGGGGGCAATGACCAATCGTGTGACGCTCTGATGAGAGACGCAAACGCCTTTGGGTTGGCCTGTGGAACCTGACGTGTAGAGAATGTATGCAAGCGCAGTGGGTGGGAAGGATGCTGAAGAAAGACTTGTATCAGGAAGGTTTGTCTCAGGTAATGGGTCAATATGTTCAGCAGTCTCCGTGTTTAATTCGAGTATAGGAACAAGAGACGTCATTTCTGTTGGAACTGGAACAGCAGAATTTTTGACAAGTAGTACCATCCGAGTATCAGCAATCATCCACTCCAATCGTTCGATAGGGTAGTTAGGGTCTAGGGGAATATAAGTGCCGCCTGCTTTGAGGATGGCGAGAATTGTGATGATGGTGGTGGGCGATCGCTCTGCCCAAATGCCTACCGGAGTCTCTAACTGTACGCCCTTTTGCTGAAGATATCGAGCGAGCTGATTTGCCTTTTTATTTAGCTCAGCGTATGAGAGCTGAGCGTTGTTGTAGATGAGGGCAACTGCATTAGGTGTGGCGGCTGCCTGTGTCTCAAAGTGCTGATGAATAGCCCGATTAGAAAGGGGTTTAGAGGCTTCGCCCTGTTGCCAGCCTTGTAGCTGTTTGCTTTCTGAGTGTGAGAGCATAGGCAGCTCTGAAATCCTTTGCTGTCCGTTTTGTGGCAAGGCCCGCAGCAAGTTACGGAAGTGCCCCGCCATTCGATGAATAGTCTCTGGCGAGAACAAATCAGCCCGATATTCAAACTGTCCGACAAGTCCTCTGTCGGTTTCTCTCATGTCTAGTGTCAGGTCGAACTTTGCCGTTTCACTTTGTATTTTTATGGGTGACCAGTTTATGGCTGTTTCATCAGATGTTGCTACTTCAGTCTTTGCTGAGGACTGCTGAAGCAGCGAGTCATTCTGTAGCGCAAACATTACCTGAATCAGCGGCGTATGGCTACGGCTGCGCGAGATAGCTAGCTCATCAATAAGCTGCTCAAAGGGAAAATCTTGATGAGCGTAGGCATCTAAGGTGACTTGGCGAATGTGCGTGAGAAAGTCACTAACTTTAGGATTGTTCTCTACAGATGTGCGTATCACTAATGTATTTACAAATAAACCAATCAGCTTTTCAAGCTCTGGTCGCTGTCGATTAGCGATAGGTGTACCAACGGCTAAGTCTGTAATCTGGCTGTATCGATACAGCAGGATATTAAAGGCAGCAAGCAGCGTCATGTACAGCGTCACCTGGGTTTGCTGACTAAACTGCTGTAGCGCATCGGTTTCTTTTTGTGAAAGGCGAAACTCATAGCTGGCACCGACACCGCTCGGTTCAGCCGGACGAGAATAGTCTGTAGAGAGCGTTAGCAGCGGAGCAAGGCCGTTTAGCTGTTGTTTCCAATAGGCGACTTGGCCGCTGAGATCGAGAGATTTTTGCCAAGCCACATAGTCGCTGTAGTGAATGGACAATGGTGGCAGTACTTTGTCAAGTTCGTTGCCAGAACTCGCAGCCTGATAGAGCGCAGTGAGTTCTCTCTGTAGTATCCCTATCGACCAGCCATCGGTCACAATATGATGCTGGGTGAATAGAAGAATGTGTTCTTGCTCGTTTAACTGTAGGAGGTGCGATCGCAGCAGTGGCTCTTTCTCTAAATCAAACGGCTGCTGTACTTGCTGACGGATGTCCTGAATAACCTTAGCCCGTTGTGCTTTGGTATCTAGTTGACGTAGATCAACAACTTCTAAAGCAAAGGCAGCTTGAGGGGCGAGCGTAACCGGAGTCGGTGCGCCCTCTACGTTAGGATAGATAGTTCTTAGCGTTTCGTGCCTATTGATAAGCTGAGCAATACTCTGTTCTAATCCCTTTATAGAGAGATTACCTATGAGACGAATTGCAATCGGAATATTGTAAGCAGGGCTATTTGGATCGAGCTGATATATGAGCCACTGTCTCTGCTGAGCGAAGGAAAGAACAGGAGAACCGATCAGTTCAGAGCGAGTGATCGGAGCGGATAGCTGCGAACCAGCGTTTTGGGCCTGTTCTAGTATGGCGACAAAGTCCTGTAGTTTTGGGTTCTCAAAGAGCAATCGCAAGGGCAAATCTACATTAAAGACCTGACGAATTTGAGAGATAGTCTGAGTTGCCAACAGGGAATGTCCGCCTAGTTCAAAGAAGCTGTCGTCTAAGTTAATCCCTTCCACATCCAAAACGGCTGACCAAATGCCTGCCACTAATTTCTCATTTTGGGTGCTGGGAGGTTGTTCTTTTGCAGTGGTAGGTGCGAAAGCAGGGAGCGATCGCCTATCGATCTTACCGTTTGGCGTGAGTGGAAACGTGTCTACAAGCATGTAGCCGCTTGGCAGCATATAGTCTGGTAAATACTGTCCGAGCCACTGTCGCAGCTCTTCTGTAGGCGTAGGATGAGCTTCTCCTATCGGCTTGATATACGCTAGTAGCTGAGACTGCTCGGATTGTACGACAACAACTGCCTGAGTAATATCTGGATGCTGTGTTAGTGCAGCTTCTACAGCACCTAGCTCGATACGAAAACCACGCAGCTTGACCTGGCTATCTAGCCTGCCGAGAAAATCGAGCGTGCCATCTTCTCTATATCGAACGCGATCGCCCGTTCTATACAGCCTTTGAGAGGCACCTGACACATCAACGTCCACAAACCGCTCCGCCGTCAAATCTGGACGATTCCAGTAGCCATCGCTCAAGCCTGCCCCGCCGATATACAGCTCGCCTGCGATACCGACGGGCACCTGACGCTGCTGCTGGTCTAAAACATAAAACTGCGTATTCGCAATAGGTGCGCCGATAGGAACGCTGCCAGAGAAGGTGCTTTGGGCTAGAAAGTCCGCATTCACTCTTAACGCGCCTGACCAAATAGTTGTTTCTGTCGGGCCGTATAAATTGTAGAGAGATTGGCCACACGGCAACAGTCTTTTGGCTAGCTCTATGTCTAAGGCTTCTCCTCCGCATAGAATCGTCAATGACGGATGTCCTGACCAGCTAGCATCTAGCAACAGCCGCCAAGTTGCGGGCGTTGCCTGCATGATTGTGATGTTGTTCGCCTCAATCTGTTGCGCTAGCCGTTCTCCGTCTAAAGTAATCTCTTGAGGCGTGATGACGACCTGAGCGCCACTGACTAACGGTAGAAAAATCTCTAGAGCTGCAATATCGAACCCTAGCGTAGTGACCGCCAACAGTCTATCTTGTGCAGTGATGCGGCAATTATGCGACATTGCTGCGAGGAAATGGGTCAGGCTGCGATGTGTAACGGGTACGCCTTTAGGCTTGCCAGTGCTGCCGCTAGTGTAGAGAATATAAGCGGTGTCATCTTCAGTAGCTGTAAGTGCGAGATTCCCTATGGATTGTGAATCGATTTCGCTGTTGTTGTCTAAGCAAATAGTAGTTGGACAGATGCTGAGCGATCGCGCCTCATAAACGTCAGAAGTAGTCACTAATATCTCTATCTGCGACTGTTGAGAAATATAGTCTAGCCGGTCTTTTGGATGCGCTGGATCTAGTGGAACATAGATACTTCCTGCCTTCAAGATAGCCAGCAAGCTCGCTATCATATCGATCGAGCGTTCTAAGCAGACCCCTACGCGAGTACCTGACTTTGCACCCTGGCTTAATAGACAACGGGCAATTTGGTTAGCTCGTTCGTTGAGCTGCTGATAAGTGAGCGATCTATTATCTAAATAAGGTTTATCTGAATAAGGTTCGACAGCCGTAGGAACAAACGGATCAGTCGAATAAGTTATTGCTGTCGCATCCGGTGTAAATACAGCCTGATCTTCAAACTGCTGATGCACACAGCGTGGCTCAACCTTAACAGCTTTGCCCTGAGCAAACTCTCTGAGTTGACTGCGCTCCTTAGCCGCGAGCAGCGATACTTGATCAATCCGCTGCTGAGGATTATCAGCAAAACTTTCTAGAACCGCTGCTAAATGCTCAAGCAACCGATCAATAGCAGCCTCAGAGATGTGCTGCGTGTCATACCTGCCGCTGAGCTGAATAGTCTCTCCTGGAATAACAACGAGCGTTAGAGGGTAGTTTGTTTTCTCATAACCTTGTCCATCCTTTAGCGAAAACCCTGTTTCAAAACTTTGAGTGACAGCTTCTATAGAGGTGGGATAGTTCTCAAAGATGAGCAAGCTATCAAACAATGACGAACCTGCTGGGATATCACTCCAGCTCTGCAAGTCACTAAGATTACTGTAGCTGTAAGTCTCCCGCTCTCGCTGCGTTTGCTGTAGCTGCTGTAGCCAGGGCAAAATTTCTGCACCATCTGGTAGATTAACCCTTAATGGAACCGTGTTGATAAACAGTCCTACCATTGACTCAACACCAGAGAGTTCTGGTGGCCGCCCTGAGACGGTGATGCCAAACAAGACATCGTTTGAGCCGCTGTATCGGCTGAGAACAATAGCCCATGCTCCCTGCATGAGCGTGTTGAGAGTGAGGCGTTCTTGTTTAGCAAAGGCCGTTAGCTTTTGTGAGAGAGAGACTGAAATCGCCTGCTGCTTTTCTCTATGAGTGTCTCTATAAAGTGGCGTACTGCGATCGCTATTCTCTTCTCTTGTCTGTATCCTATCGATGCCTAAGGAGGTAGGGGTTTGGAAGTCTTCGAGGATACTTTGCCAGTAGGCTTTTGCGCGATCGCTATCCTGCCCCTGAAGCCAAAGAATATAGTCTTTATAGGGCTTGACAGGCGGCAGTGAGACAGTACGCTCCGAAGAGAGATTGGCCTGATAGATAGTGAGAACATCTCTAATCAGAACGCCGTTGCACCAGCCATCCATCAGCAGATGGTGGTAGCTCCACACAAAGCGGTACTGGCGATCGCCTAGCTGAAACAATGCACAGCGCATCAGCGGCGCGTAGTCTAGTTGAAATCCTTGCAGACGCTCAGCGAGTAAGAAAGTCTCTAGCTCCTCTATTTGTTTCTTTTTACCTAGCGATCGCCAATCTTCATTGACCCAAGGCAGCTCAACGCTTTCATATACTACCTGAAGCGGCTTGTCTGTCTCTTCCCAATGAAATTCACTACGCAAAATATCATAGCGATTCACCACCTGTTGCCAGGCTTGTCTAAATGCCTGTGCGTCTAGATTTCCTTCTAGCAGGCAGTGACGCTGCTCAAAATAAACCCCTGTTTCAGGCTCATACAGCGTGTGAAACAGCATTCCCTGCTGCATGGGAGAAAGCTCGTAAATGTCTTTCACTTCCAGCGATGCGACATTGTTGTCATTCGTAGCTTGATTGACTGTCATGATCGCCGCCCTCCTCTACGCTGAAGCTTGCCCATTAGCTGATTGATCTGGCTGGTATCTACTCGGGCAGCAGAAAAGTTAGCTTTTGGCTTGGACTGTGCCGAAGCAGACGTCTGAGAATGACTGTAGTAGGCGATAAGAGAGGTTAGGTGATTGATAAATCGCTGTGTGAGCTGGTCAATGGTGTGGCTTTGATACTGCCGCTGGCTGTACCGCCATTTCACCTGAAGCTGACCGTCTTGAATGATGGCAATGATGTTGAAAAGATAGGGGCGATCGCCGTCTAAACTGCGAGATCCAGGGGCGGCTTCAATCTTCTCAACAAAGTTACTGCTATCAATCATCTGACCCATCTGGCCCAAATAGTTAAAGCTTACCTCTGCTGGAGAATTCAACTGAACGCCATCGCTACTGTGTTGAACGCGCAGCACACCGTAGCTAATGCCCTGATGCGGCACTTGGCTAAGCTGCCGTTGCACATAATTGATTTGCTCGTTCAATTCATCGGGTAAAAGCGACAGATGCAGAGGATATAAAGAAGTGAACCACCCCACGGTGCGTGATAGGTCTAATGCTTGACTAGTCTGTTCGTTGTGACCTTGAAGCTGGCGACCGTGCCTTTCTACATCAATCACAAGGCTAGACTGATTGCTCCATTGACTGAGTGTTTGAGCTAATGCCGTCAATAGAAGAACATCTACTGGCGGCGTTAGTTTCTGTAAAACTGCTGTTTTTTCTAAGCTCAAAGAGATAGCGCTTTCTCGCTCGTCTGCAATCGTGTTTTGCTCTGTCGTATTTTGTTCTGAGGCCATCTCTATCGGCAAATTTGACGTCTGGCGACAAACATCAGTCCAGTAGTCCAAATCAGCCTCAAAGTTCTGTTGATACAGGCGGTTTATCCACTCTCCAAAGCTGACTGTCTTAGCAGGAAGGGAAATAGTTTGTTTTACTTCCGCTTGAGCGTAAGCAGTGGCTAAATCAGTCAGCAGAATACGCCAAGAGACCCCATCTATAACTAGGTGATGCGCGACTAGCAGCAGTTGGTCTGTATCATCTTCTGAGCGAAGCAAGACACCACGGAACAGTGGACCTTCCGCGATGTTTAGGCTTGATTGGAAGCGGGCAATTGTCTCGTTTCTCCTGACGGATTTTGAAGAAGGTAAGACACACTCTTCTAGCACCGTAGTATCTGTGGTACGTGGCGCGTAGCGCTGAGTCCAACCGGATTCTGTGTGGCTAAATCTAAGGCGCAAAGCGTCGTGATGGCTAATAAGTGCATTCAACGCAATCCGCAGAGAAGCAGCGTTTAATCCTACTTGGACATCTAGCAGAAGAGATTGATTGTAGTGGTGAGGGCTAGGTAGCTTTTGTTCAAAAAGATCCCATTGAATGGGGCTAAGTGAGATGTTTCCAATAGGGATTTCTGTGGATAGGCTATGGGCGGTAGCGGGTGTGGTTTCTGTTGCGATCGCGGCCTGTGCCACGACTGTTTGATACTGGAATAGCTGCGCGGGCGTCAGCTTCAATCCTTGTTCTCTCGCCTTTGAAACGATTTGCATTCCAGAGATTGAATCGCCACCTAGATCAAAGAAGTTGTCATAAATGCTAATCTTTGATGCGCCCAGAATCTGTTCCCACACGTCTAAAAGAATGCTTTCTCTTTGATTTCGCGGCTTCACTGGCTGCTGTGAATCGGCCTCTACAGTCGGTGTCGGTAGCTGCTGATAGTTTATCTTTCCATTGACGCTCAGCGGGAAGGACTCTAGTACCATGATGTGAGTCGGTACCATATAGCCAAGCAATACCTGACTCAGCGCTTGTTTCAGCTCAGCAGTAAGCGCGTTCGACGTTGATAAATCGTCCGGCTGCTTGTTGGCGACAACATAACCAACAAGTTCTTTTTTATCCTTTTCTTCTCTGATTATCACGGTTGCTTGCTCAACCTGTGAATGCTTTACCAAAGCCTGCTCTATTTCGCCTAGCTCGATACGAAAGCCTCTGAGCTTCACCTGACTATCAATTCGACCCAAATACTCCAAGCTACCATCAGATTTATAAGCTGCAAGATCGCCCGTTTTATAAAGCATAGACCCTGCAGAGCCTGCTTTTCCTAGTTTGAAGGAATTTTCAACAAACCGTTCTGCTGTTAGCGTCGGCTGATTCAGGTATCCTTTCGCAACGCCTACGCCGCCAATATGCAGCTCTCCCGGAGCACCCGGAGGCACAAGCTGCCCACTCTTGTCTAAAACATAAAGCTGAACGCCGTTAATAGGTTTGCCAATAGGAATGTTGCCACTATCTTCTGAAGATACTTTGTGAACGCAGCAGCCAACTACAGCTTCAGTAGGGCCATATTCATTGAACAAAGCGACTTCGGGAAAATGCTCTCTCCACAAAGAGATATGGTGAGCGTGCAGGGCTTCTCCACCAATAATCAGAGCTTTTGGCAAACGGCTGCGCTCGATTTCTTTTTCTATCAGCAGGGGCTGCAGAGCGCTGAGGTGAGCGGGCGTCAGTTTGAGAAAGCTAAACCCACCCGACAGTGCTAATAAAAAAGATTCGATTTCTGTATCTTTGTTGTAGAAAACAACCTGTTTTCCAGCCAGCAGAGGCGCGAATAGACTGGTAATAGTGGCATCGAACCCGATAGAAGATTGAACGGGTGCGCCGCAGCCTGCCTCTATTGGATATGCACTGAGGCACCAGTCGAGATAGTTGATTAGGCCGCCGTGGGTGAGCTGTGTTCCCTTGGGCTTACCCGTAGATCCTGACGTATATATGACATAGGCGAGGTCTTCAGATGCTATGGGAATGTTTAGGTTATCGCCTGGCTGCGCGATTAGGTGTTCTTCTGTGTCTAGATAAAGAACATCTGTTCCTTCTACCTCTTCTAACAACTCGGATGGTAAGCAGTCGCGATGTGCGATGATGACTGCGCTCTCTGTATCTTTTACCATGTAGCGGAGTCTTTCTGTGGGTAGCGCCGGGTCTAGGGGAACGTACGCGCCGCCTGCCTTGAGTACTGCTAACAGCGACGCCATCAGATCTGTTCCAGGCCGCAAGCAGACACCGACTAAGCTCTTTGAGCCGATTCCTTTGCTTTGTAACCAACGCGCTGTTTTGTTCGCCTTTTGATTGAGCTGTTGGTAAGTAAGAGACCTTTGTGTATGATTTTCGGTCGTGAACTGGCAGGTAGCGATCGCATCAGGAGTCTCTCTCACCTGCTGCTCAAATCTTGCAGGCAGGCAAAGTTCCAAATCTTGAACACTACTGCCCCTGCTCCAGCTCTCAACAATGCGTCTTTGTTCCCCACTTAAAAGAGAATACTGAGAAAGTTTCTGATCGGGTGTGGCGATAACGGCGGCAACTAGCGTATGGAAGCTGTTGAGCATGGTTTGAATGCGATCGCCCTCAAACAAACCCGTCCTGTATTCAACCGCGCTCAGCAATTGACCATCACGCTCAATCACATGCCAGCTCATATCGAACTTTGTTTCTCCTGGCTCAATCCATTGCTGGCTCAGCGATAGCCCTGGCATCTCTCTTAACAAGCCTGAGCTGAGCTGTTCAGCATTTTGGAGCTGATAGCCGCTGCTCTGCACCTGAAACATTACTCGAAAGAGTGGATTTTTCCCTATCGTGCGGTCTGCACCTACGGCCTCTATCACCTCAGAAAAAGGAAGCGCTTGGTGCTGCAAGGCATCTGAAAGCGTGGCTTGCACCCGCTGAAGCCACTCAGAGAAAGAAAGCTTTTGTTCGACCTGCGAACGTATGACTAGCGTATTTACAAAAAAGCCGATTAGAGGTTCAACAGCCGCGCTATTTCGTCCGGCTACGGGCACGCCTACTGCAATATCTTGCTGATTGCTGTAGCGGCAAAGCAGTAGTTTGAAGATAGCTAGCAGCAGCATAAAGACTGTTGCGCCCGAGCGCCTTGCCAATGTCTTGATTGCGTTTGTTTCTTCTATTGAGAAAAAGCGAGTGCAGGTTTTGCTAGCGAAATGAGCGCTGTTTGGATAATCGCTGAGTAAGTTCAGCTCAGGTAAATTTGCAAGCTGCTCTCTCCAATAGCGGCGATGCACGTCGCATTCCTTACTTTTCAGCCACTGCTCTTGCTGAAGAACGTAGTCGGCATATTGAATAGTCAGGGCGGGTAGAGCAAAGATGGAGTTCTTTGAGCTGGCCTTGTTCTCAACCAGGTCGCAATAGTTCTTCGCTAGCTCGCGTAGTAAAATGCCCCGTGACCAACCGTCTGCAATCAAATGGTGCAATACCACAATTAGTTCAAAGTGATCGCCTGTTTTTTTGAGTAGCTGAGTTCGGAGCATCGGACCCTGTTCCAAATCAAAAGGCGTTGTAACTAATCTCTCCTGCCATTGCTGAACTTCAATCTCTTCGGCCTTTTCGCCGTCTCGCAAGTCTGCGATGGGTAAAGTGAGTTCTAGAGAAGGCAATACCTTAGCGTAGGGCCGATTCTTTTCCTGGAGAAAGATAGTCCTCAAAGATTCGTGGCGGTTGACAATGCGCTGTAGGCTTTGCTGTAAGGCACTTTCTACCAGATTCCCTTCGAGGGTCAGCATGAATGCGATATGGTAGGCGCTGCTGTCAGGATGTAGCTGTTGAAAGACCCAGAGCTGTTTCTGAGAAGCTGAGAGCGGCAGCTTATTCGGGCGTGGGAGCGGCGTTTTTTCAGAGGATGAAAGCGTTTCAGCAGCGTCTCCTAATGTCTGATCCCAGGCAATGCCTTTGGCCTCTAGCTGCTGGCGAAAAAGCTGTCTCTGAGCAGGCGAAAGCGCAGAAATTCTTTCTCTTAGCGAAGCGGTGAGCTGCGGATTTAGACTGATTTGGCTATCGACCATGATGAGAATAACTTGATTCTTTTAAGGAGCGACCACCGATTCGACCTTTATGTTCAGTGGCTAGAGGAAGCAGTACAAAAGGCATGTTAGGAACTGCCAACAGTCGCTAGTAGTTCTTTCTGAGTGCTTTGATTACACTGCGCTTGAAGCGTTGCTAGATAAGGCAGCGACTTCATCACAGCATCAAAGTCCTGAACAAAATCTATCAGGCAGGCGACTTCATCGACGTCCGCTTCGTGCAACTGCTGAACAAATGGCATACAGCTCTCTGGTGTGCCAATCAGAGAGCGCCCTTTCATAAATCCTTCTACACCAAATAATAACAAACTATCGAGATCATCGTCAGAAAAATCATCCAAACTGACGTTTAATCCCATGCCCTTGGCAAGATTTTCTAGCAGGCCGTAGTGAGTCTTGAGATATTCACAAAAAGGTTGACGAATTTCTTCTTTTACCTGCTCAACTTCTTCACCCAGAAAGGTATGCATCATCATTGATACCGTGTAGTCGCCTGGCTCATGCCCATTTTTCTGTAAGGTTTCTCGATATCGGGCAATCTTGGGCGCAACCTGCTCTAAAGTCTCTCCCAGCAAAGAAGTTAGCACGTTTACCCCTAGCCGACCGGCTTCAATAAAGGTCTCCATAGACTGGCACGTAACCCATGTTGGCAGCTTAGGCTGCACGGGTCTCGGTAGCGTTTTGGCGCTGACTGTTCTATTTGTTACATCCTCAAACTCCACCGCCTCACCTTGCCAAAGCTTTTGCACCGTATCAATGCCCCGCCACATCACAGATTTGCGGCTGCCGTGCGGTTCACGAGAGAGAATAAATTCGTCCATTGTCCAGCCGGAGGCGAAGGCGATCGCGGCTCGCCCGCCTGAGAGATTATCGACCACGGCCCAGTCTTCTGCAACTCGCACAGGATGGTGCAGGGGCAGCACAACACTCCCCGCTCTGAGCTGAATTCTTTCGGTAGCAACAGCAAGTGCGGCGCTGGTAACGGCTGGATTAGGGTATAGTCCGCCAAAGGCGTGAAAGTGTCTTTCGGGTGTCCAAACGGCGCTAAAACCGTTGCGGTCTGCAAACTTAGCGCTTTCCATCAGCAGTTTGTAAGGATCGCCCTGAATGTTTAACCCATCGCCATCGAAATAAAACAGACTAAACTTCATGACTCACCTCTAGTGCTGCATTTTTAGATGTCGTATCTTCAGTCGGATTTTTAGGCGGCATGCTCTCAGGCGGCATACTCTCTATTTGATCTAGCAAACTCTCCATAGTGGCTTTGTTTTCTTCGGATAGAGCCGTTTTCTCACTTTCATCTATTTGCTCCTGAATGATGCCAGCGATGCCTGCCACGGTAGGCGCTTCAAAAAGAAATGCTCGCATGGGTAGCTCTACCGGAAATTTTTGTCTAAGCTGTGTGACCGCCTGAATCGCTAAGAGGGAGTGTCCCCCCAGCTCGAAAAAGTTGTCGTGAATACCCACCTCGGCAATCCCTAGTAAATCGCCCATTGCTTGCGCTACCGCTTGCTCTACTGGAGTGCGAGGGGCAGCGTATTCTGTTGCTAGAGTTGGGCGGCTATGGATAGAGGGGGCAATAGATGAGGTGGATGTTTCATGAGAGTTAGCGGTTGATTGAATTGGCTGAGGCGTAAAGGCGGCGGTAAGTCTGGGCGCTAAAGGACGGGGTGAAATGATCAATTGGGAGAGTCCTGGTTGCGATAGAGCCCGCTGTGTTGTTTGCCAAACTTCTTCTGCGGTCATGGCTAGAGCCATAAGTTCAGATGCCGAAGGGGCTACATCGTCTAGCTTGCAGGCATCCCAATTTAGGCTCAGCCAGTGAGGGGATGGCGTTTTTGATGCGCCGTTTCTAGCATTGTTTTGTTGGATCGCAAGGGTGTCTAGGTAGCTGTTGGCCGCAGCGTAGGCTCCGAACCCAATGCCGCCAACTACTGAGGATAAAGAAGATTGTAGGACATAGAAGCCGACGGGGTGGTGGACGAGGGCTTGTTGGAGCGATCGCATTCCATCTACTTTATTTTGGCAAATTCGGTCAATTTCAGCATGGGTAAGCTGAGCAATTTCGCAGCTAGCGCGATCGCCCATCACATCCGCATGAAAAACGCCAGTAATCTCATTGCCTGAAGTCTTGCCCAGCCGTTCCAATCCTGTTCTGATACTAGCACTCACCCAGTCTGCATCTGCCAAGCTGCCGCTAAACCAACAGAACTGTTCATCTTCTCGTCCAAGCGTTTGCAGCTTGCGAATTAACTGACTCGCGCCGTGCTGTGGCCCGTGGGTAAGCAGCCACTTTTCCCATTCTGACGCCGCCGGTAACCCTGCTCTACCCAACAGAATGAGCTTAGCGTCCCACTCTTTTATCAAAGCTTGGGCATATACCATACCTAGCCCTTCAATCAGATCGCCTGCAATCACGTAGGTACCGCCGCGCTTGAGCTGCGAAGGTAATTGTTCTGGCAGAGGCAGTGCCTCATAGGCGCGTACCCAGCGCTGCCCGCTGCGATAAGCCACTTGTCTTTGATCGAGATTATAAGGAGAGGTTAGTTCTCGGCTAACAGCTTGCAGCGTATGCGCTGAAGGCGATGAGTCAATATCGATGAAACGACAGCAGATGCTTGGATATTCTTGGGCGATGACTTGAGAAAGTCCCTGTGCTTTCGCTTTGTTGGGATCAAGTGAATCGTGGGGGGTGACTGCGTAGCTGTTGGTCGTGAGAAGTGTGAGGGTAGTGGATGATTTGAGTGGTAGGTGAGTTTGGATGAAGGAAACTAGCGCTTGGAAGTCGCTAAAATCTGTCCAAGCTAACTCTGGCTGCGTTGGCAGTTTCTCTAATTGTTCATTTAACTGAGGCTGCAGTATTTGATCCGCTAAAACTAGATGCTGATGTGCTGTGAGCTTTTCTGGTACAGCCACTAGCGGTAGCCGTTTCCATGAGGGTATGTAGAACCAGTTTGCTTGATCGGGGGCTTTCTCTTTTGGGGTTGATGGCGTTGGCGTATCTTGAGGCGATCGCAGCGGTATCCAATAAGACTTTCTCTCAAAGGGATATGTCGGCAATGAAAGGCGCTGTCTTCTTGGCTGCTGCTGCTGCTGATAGAGATCTCTCCAGTTGACGGGAACGCCTGTCTGCCAAAGCTTTCCGAGCGTTTCTGTTAGCGTATTGAGATCGGTATTACTGTCTTTGGGATGTGGCAGAGAAGATAGAATTGGTATGTCATCACTACGATCTGTCGCAGTTAGGTTTTGCCGTGCCAGCTTGGTCAATGTGTTGCCGGGGCCAACTTCTAGCAGTACAGTGTTTGGCATATTCAATACTTCTGTGATGCCTTGGCTGAAGCGAACGCAGTAACGCAGGTGCTTCACCCAATAGTTAGGATCTGTTGCTTCGCTATCTGCTAGCCAAGTGCCAGTTAGGTTGGAGATGATGTCTATCTCGGGCGGTGAGAGCGTGATTTTCTTCAGTGCCTGAGAGAACTCGCTGAGTGCGCTTTCCATCATGGCCGAATGGAAAGCGTGTGAGGTTGCGAGCAAGCGGCAGGGAATATCTTGTGATTCGAGCTGCTGTGAAAACGCGGTGATGGTGTCTGTGGGGCCAGATATGACGCAGCTTTGAGGGGCGTTAATCACTGCGATTTCAGCATCTTTTGGCAGCCGAAGGGTATCGGCAGCGGCGAGAACTGAGAGCATTGCACCGGGGCGAGCATTCTGCATCAGTCGTGATCGCGCTGCCACTAGCCACAGCGCGTCTTCTAAAGAAAATACACCAGCAATACAAGCCGCAACGTACTCTCCAATACTGTGACCGATCATGGCCTGCGGACGGACGTTCCAGCTCATCCAGAGTTGAGCTAAGGCGTATTCAATTGCAAAAAGAGCGGGCTGTGCGTAGGCGGTTTGATAGAGCTTTTCAGTAGTTTTCTCAGGTGCTTTTCCAGATGTTATATCTGGCTGTGGAGAAGGATAAAGTAGCTCTAAAAGCGCAATATTTTCTCTGGCGAGAATGCTAGCGCACTGATCGATAGCCTGCTTGAAGACGGGTTCTGTTTGATACAGTCCTTTTGCCATATCAATATGCTGAGCGCCTTGCCCCGGGAACATGAACACAACAGATTTATTCGCAGAAGCAGTCAGCGCATTGTTGATTGCATTGTTAGGCGCATTGCCGTCTGGTTTGCTGAGCTGTTGAACCGCGTCTTGAGTCGATTGGCACACAAAGAAGCGACGATGTGAGTGCGATCGCCGACCAACTTGCAGCGTGTAGGCAACATCGGCGATGGATAAATCAGCGTGACGCAGCAAGTGATCTGCGAGGTTCTGAGTCAGCGTATCGAGTGCGGTGAGCGTTTTGGCAGATAGCGGAATCAGCTGCCAAGGGCGACCTGCTTCGGATGTACAAGCTTCGGGTGCTTCTTCTAGAATCATGTGAGCATTAGTGCCGCCCATGCCAAAAGAGCTGACGCCTGCACGCCTGGGAGTGCCGTTGGCTGTCCAGTCCTGACGGTGCTGATTGACGACAAAGGGGCCGTTTTGAAAATCGATTTTAGGATTTGGTCGCTGATAGTTGAGGCTAGCGGGAATAGTTTTATGCTGAAGTGAGAGAACCGTCTTGATCAGTCCAGCGGCTCCGGCAGCAGCGTCGAGATGTCCGACATTGGTTTTAACCGATCCCAGCGCACAGCTTGTACGAACTGTTTTAGATTCTGCGGCTGTTGAGAAGTCTGTTGTTGAAAGGTCGTTGAATGCTTTGTTGAGCGCTGCGACTTCAATCGGATCGCCCAAATGTGTACCTGTGCCATGCGCTTCTACGTAGTCGATGGTGTTTGGTGAGATACCTGACTGCTCAATGGCCGATTTAATCACTGTGGCTTGACCTGAAACGCTGGGTGCAATCAGATTGATTTTGTCTGCGCCATCGTTGTTAATCGCTGAGCCTTTGATGACGGCGTAGATGTGGTCTTTGTCTGTGATCGCAGCCTGCAAACGTTTAAGCACAACAATCCCAACCCCATTGCCAAAGACTGTTCCCTGACCCTCGGCATCGAAGGCGCGACAGATACCGTCAGGAGAGGCAATACTTTCAGACTGATATAGATAGCCCTGTGGCTGGGCGCTGCTGATAGTGACGCCGCCTGCTAGGGCCATATCACACTCATGGCTAAGCAAACTTTGGCAGGCGGAATGAACCGCGACTATCGCGGTTGAACAACCTGTTTGAATGCCGCAGCTTGGCCCTTTTAGATCTAGCTGATAGGAGACCCGAGTAGGCATCAGTCCCATGACGTTGCTGACAACCGCTTGTACAGGACTAATAGACTCTCGGATATCTGGCTGAGAATGGAGATTGACCACATAGCTGTTGAGAGCAGCGCCGCCATAAACACCAATGCTGCCGTCGTACTGTTGGCTGTCGTAGCCCGCGTCTTCCAGAGCGCTCCATGCACATTCGAGAAATACACGGTGCTGCGGATCGATTAGTTCTGCTTCGCGGGGAGAGTAGCCAAAGAATGCGGCATCAAAGCCTGTTGGGTCGGGGAAGCTGGCATAGGCGCGGACATAGTTGGGCTGTTGAAAAGTGCTTTCAGGCACGCCCGCCTCCAGCAGCGCTTCGTCTGAGAGAAACTGAATTCCCGACTGGCCTTGGCTGATCAGCGTCCAAAATTCTTTGAGATTATTTGCACCTGGAAACCGACCTGCCATGCCGACGATCGCAATGCGCTCATTCTTGGCCTGCTCGATGGCTTCTATTTGCGATCGCGCGGCCTTCAGCGCCTTCAAAACGCGATCAGAAGTCTGCGTAGGTAAGTTTGAATTTCGAGAGACTTCGCTCATGACGTTTTTTGAAAAGATAAAAAGAGAGTTAAAAAGGGAGATGAATGGGCTATGTCCGGTCTAACAACGTTTCCAAGGCGGCTAGTTCTAATTCAATATCGGGTGGTGATAGATTATTAGACTTTTGCGATGGCTCGTAAGACGGCTCTGAGAACGGCCTTGAATATGGCTCAGTTCCTCCCGGTAGCGGCGTTTGAGATTTGCTACTAGGACTATTTTCAGCAATGCTGCTATCAAAACTGTTGAAAGTATCTGCCAAATGGGCGGCTAATGACTGAAGGGTTGGATACTCAAAGATAGCAGTAGACGCGATGGAATAACCCGTCTGAGCATCTAGCCGATTCTTTAGCTCCACGGCCATGAGTGAATCCATACCCAAGTCAAAGAAGCTGGTGGTGAGATCTACTTGGGTCGAATCTTGAACGGCCAGCACCTTGGCCACTTCTGACTGAAGCGCTTGCGTAATGAAGGCAACATGTCGCCGTTTGGGTAAGGCGCTAAGCTGCTGCCGCCAAGAGGGTTCTAATAATAAAGATGGGTTGTGAGAGGATAAAACACTGTTTATGCTGTTGGCTGAGCGTCGAATAGTTTCATCATCGTTTGAGACGCTGCTTGTGTAGTTTAAGAAGAACAGATCTTTGGGGCTTCCCTGGGTGTGTATCTGCCGGTTGAATTGGGGCCAGTCGATAGGAATCACACCAACTTGTGGCACCTCAAATTGAGTGAGGATTTGTTCGAGCGCCTGTATGCCCTGTTGAGGGGCGATCGCGCCAATTCCTCGATCCTTCATCTGCTGCTGTGTCGCTTTGCCTTGGGCAGAACCAACCTCTGTCCAAGGGCCCCAGTTGAGGCTGAGCGCAGGCAGTCCTTCAGCCTGACGCTGATGTGCCAGCGCATCTAAAAAGCTATTTGCCGCGACATGAGCGCCTTGTCCAGGCGAGCCCAGTAGAGAAGCCGCCGAGGAGTACAGAATGAAAAAGTCTAGCTTATCTTGCTTGGTCAACTGATGAAGATGCCAAGCACCCCAGGCTTTTGGCGCAAGCACCTGCTCCATTTGTTTCCAGTCTAGCTGTTGCAGAACGCCATCATGCAACTGTCCGGCTGCATGAACAACACCCTTTAGAAACGGCAGCTTTTCTCTCAGGATTTTCAGTGCAGAGGCTAGCTGCGGTTTGCTCGAAACATCTGCCTGCAAAACCAATACTTCAATGCCTGTTCGCGCGCATTCTTTTAGCCAATCTTCTACCGCCGGGTTCGGACTCACACCGCGACTCAGCAAAGCCAAATGCCTAGCGCCTTGTTCAACTAGCCACTTTGCCGTTGCTAGTCCCAGTCCGCCCGTTCCGCCAGTGATAAGGTAGGTTCCATTCGCTACTACGTGGGCTCCAGATTGTTCAGAAACAGACGCTTTAGAACCGCCTGAAGTAGGTTCTAAAGCAAGCACAACTTTCCCAATATGCTGTGCTTGTTGCATGTGTCGAAAAGCCTGCGTCGCCTGCGTTAGCGGAAATACGCGCTGAGTAATAGGGCTTAATGCTTCCGTTTCAAACTGTACTTTAAGTGTCTGAAGCATTGCCTGAATCGTCTGAGGCTGCTGCTGTGCCACCGACATTAGATCAACAATGTGATAGTCTACGTCTGCTCTAGCTGTGTTCATCTTTTGCTGAGACCAAATGTCTCGCTTCCCAATTTCTACAAAGCATCCGTCCTCAGCTACCACAGACGTGCTCTTTTCAAGAAAATCACCTGACAGCGAGTTCAAAATAACATCAACGCCTTGCCCACCGGTCTTCGCCATAATCCCATCCGCAAAATCCAGCGTCCGAGAATTCATAATGTGTTGAACGCCCATTTCTTTCAGTGCCTTCCACTTGCGCGGGCTGGCCG
The DNA here is from genome assembly GCF_015207105.1 of cf. Phormidesmis sp. LEGE 11477. GTDB lineage: Bacteria > Cyanobacteriota > Cyanobacteriia > Phormidesmidales > Phormidesmidaceae > Phormidesmis. The sequence continues at coordinate 21,147 of NZ_JADEXO010000017.1, read as the reverse complement.
TTGCATAAATTTCAGCACCTACAAGCTGGGCAACCTTCACGGCGGCCATCCCTGTGCCCCCTGCGGCAGCATGAATGAGAACGCGATCGCCTTTTTTCAACTTCGCGACAATTTGCAGAGCATAGTAGGCCGTCAGGAAGTTCGCAGGAATGGCGGCGGCGGCTTGAGCGCTGAGGTTTTGAGGCTGTGCGATCGCTAGCTCCGCAGGCACGGTTACATACTGACTAAAGCTACCTGCCGCCAGCGCTAGCACCCTGTCGCCCACAGCAAAGTGCTCAATGCTCACCCCGACTGCGACCACAACACCTGCACATTCCACACCCAGCCAATCTCGCTCAAACGGCAGCAGCGCCAACGCATCTAGCACATCAATAAAGTTGAGTCCTGCTGCCAGTACTCGAATTTCAATCTCTCCCGCCTCTGGCTGTCGCCGCTGGCAGGGTACGAGCTGCAAATTATCGGGACTACCTTTCGTAGATAGCGCCAGCTTGAAGGGTTCGTTAGGAACAGTGAGCTGATTTTGTTGTTTGGACTGAAGAGAATAGCCGCTCGCCAATCGAGCAACCTGTCTCGTTCTCTGGCGGTAAACAACAGATTTCTCTGGTAAACGAGCCTTTAGCTCCTGGCAAAGCAGCTCAGCGTTATCTACTGCTAAATTGTTGGGGTCTAAGTCGATGCGACGGCAATCTAATCTGGGATACTCAAGCTCAACCACGCGCGCTAAACCCCAAAGGGGTGCTTGGCTTAGTCCAGCGATACTGCCGGTGATATTTCCATCAGCTATGCCTTGAGTGACGATATTTAGCTGGCATTTGGGCCGCGCCTGGGCGGAGAGCGATCGCACCAAATTCAGCAGCCCTGTAGCATCTTTTTCTACCAGCACCTCAAGAGAATTTGTCTCTGTCACAGCAGAACCTTCTCTGCCCGCAATATAAACAATCTGCTCGGGCCATGTCTCTGATGAAAGAAGATTACTTACTGACGAAATCTCTTCTATCAATACAAATTTCCCTCTAGTAGCTTGAGTGATCTGCGTACCCAAGGCGCTATCGGCATGGGCTACAACCAAAACTTTTTCCGCCAGCTCTACCAAAGTCTGCTCGGCTGATGACACGCTAGCGACTATCACGGATTGCGGCAGAGCCTCAGACTTGGATGGATTAGAAGCTTTCATCAGTTCAGCGGACTCGAATCCAACGGAGCGCAAATGCTGTTGCCATTTTGAAACAGAGAGTAAAGGATACTCTGAGCGCTTCCACCAGCCTGCGGTCATGCCAAAGATCAGATCTAACCAGATGAGTGGTTGAGTGCCTTCTAGCAGGATGAGCTGTCCGCCAGGGATGAGGAGCGATCGCACCCGTGCCAGAACCTGTTCAATATCTGCAGTGGCATGAAGCACGTTAGCCGCAATAACTAAGTCGTAGCTATTAAGACAGAAGCCCTGTGCTTCAATCGATTGTTCTATATCTAGCTGTTGATAGATGAGATTTGAATAATCAGCAAAGCGCTCTTTTGCCTTGGCCAGAAACAGCGGCGAAATATCGGTGAATGTGTAGGCTGCTTCGCTTAGCAGCGGTAGCAGGTGAGCTGTGGTGCCGCCTGTGCCCGCACCAATTTCTAAGATGCGGATGGGTTGGGGGTTGTTCGCGATCAGCCTTTCTACGACCTGATGAACCTGTTGATTCATTAGAAGAGCGCCTGGAGAAGCTTGATAGAGCTGAGTCAGATCGCTGAGGTCGCCGGACGGTATCAGGAGCGTTAGCGGGTCAACGTTGCCTTGAAGCACTTGAGCCAAACTCTCTCCGCAGCGCTGAATTAAAGACAGCTCTGCTCTCGCTTCTGGATACTGTGAAAGTATCTGCTGTTGCGTGGATGGTGTTGAAACTATTGGTGGGTTTGCTGAGGCAATGGTTTGCAGCCTGCGGAAGAGAGGATGATGGACAGGGCTGATGTCTACATTCTCGTTTAGCTGAGCTAGCGCTGCTTTAATATAGCTGAGACTGAGGGCTTCGAGCTGCGGCAGAAAGGCGAGATAGGACTGAATAGCGGGTTGGGCGATCGCATCCCCAAAATCATCGGCTAGCGCATGGATGAGCGCCGATACATTCACAGGTTCCGGCAGCGGCTGCGCCTGCCAGTTAATTGTATAGAACCAGTCTTCAATAGCCCAATTTTCAACAGTCTGAGCGGGCTGCATCGCACCGATGACTTTCTCTTTTGTCGCTGGCTGAAGGCGCAGATTAACAATGCTGATCAGCGGCTCACCCGCTAGAGAAAAGAGCTGTATATTTGCAGTTGGCCACTGCTGCTCGGTAGAAACTTCTACATAGCTCCAAGCTGCAACAGCTTCAATCTTTTCAACGTAAACATGTATTTGTTCTATTGCCGCTGGCAGGTAAGTTTCTGTTTCCTGCTCATCCTCAGACGCGGCTACAATGCTCTGCAAGCAAGCATCTAGCAGCACCGGATGGAACTGGTAGTCGCTCAGAGTTGTCTGCAAGCTGACGGGTAGCTGCAAGCGGCTGAGAACATTGCGATCGCCCACATAAATCTGTTGAATAGCGCGAAAACTATCCCCATAGGTAATGCCTCTACGCTCTAAACGCTGATAGCAGTTGGCAACAGAAGCCTCTGTATTGCAGCGCTTTTGTAACTGTTCTAATGAGTCGTGATGAACGATGCGCTCTTGACTGGTGAGATAGCCGCTGGCGTGAAGCTGCCATTGATGATGATCTTGCAAACTGAAAATTTCAAACTTCTGCTGTGCTGTGTCTGCTTCAAGCGGTGTGATGACAGTCTGTAAGGTTTGAGGCCGATCGAGCAGCAGCGCCTGATAGAAGTTGATATTGTTAAGCGATCGCGGGTTACTCTGCCCTTCTAGCACAGCGCTCAGTGCCATTTCTAGGTAGCCGACGGCAGGAAGTACGGCTTTGCCATAAACCTGATGCTCTTGCAAAAAGGGAATAGCTGTCGGCGTAATCAACGATTGAAAACGAAGCGTGTGAGTCCCTGCGAGCGGAATCGGTTGACCTACCAGCGGATGCGCTGCTATTGAACCTAATCTTGGTGGAGTATGATTTGCCGTCTGATGAGATTTATCAATATCTATCCAGTAGCGCTTTCTTTGGAATGGATAGGTTGGCAACTCAACCCGATAAGTCGCTTCGCGTGGCCAAGCGATGTTTGCGCCCTGAACATACAGATGGCCTAGGCTAGAAAGTATCGTTTGTCTGTCGTTCTCTGTGCTGTAGCGATTAGGATAGAGACTCGGCAGCCACCGCTTTTCTCGTTTTACAGAAGATGTTTCTGTTGATTGATCTTGCTGACGCTGATGCTGAAGATTGCTTGTTTGAGCGGAACAAGCTTTCCCCATCGCAGACAGAATAGGCTTAGGTCCAATCTCTACAAACTGCTCATACTTTTCTATCAGCGTGTCAATGCCTTTCCAAAATCGAACCGGCTGCTGAATATGTTTTGTCCAGTACTTGGGCCAATCGCTGACAGCGCCTACGCTTTCTCCAGTGACGGTAGAAATCATTTCGAGTTGAGGGCGATGGTAGGTGAATTTTTGCGCGATCGCCTCGAATTCTTTCAAAATTGGCTGCATTAAGGGCGAATGAAACCCGTGGGAAACTTTGAGTTTTTGAGTCTGAATGCCTTTGGCCGCTATCGACGACAGCACAGCTTTTAAAGCCATTTGCGATCCAGATAGCACCGTATTAGTAGGGCCGTTTTCCGCTGCGATGGCAACGCCCGGCTGTAGATATGGCTGTATCTGAGTCGCTGCGGCCATGACTGCGGCCATGCCACCCCCGGCAGGCAGCTTTTGCATAAGCCGTCCGCGATGAGCGATCAGCCTTAGCCCATCTTCCCAGCTCATGATGCCAGCAGCAGCGGCTGCCGCATATTCTCCAACGCTATGACCTAGAACGCACTTGGGATTGATGCCCCAAGATTTCCAAAGTTCGACGAGGGCGTAGGCGATCGCAAACAGCGCCGGTTGCGTGTTTTCGGTCTGGTCAATCAGCGCCTCAGCATTTTTTAATAAGGCATCTGAAGGATAGAGAATGCCTAAAAGAGAGCGATCAAACTCTGTAGTTAAGATCTTGTCACAGCGGTCGATGGTGGCTCGGAAAATAGGCTCGCTGTCGTATAGCCCCTGGCCCATTCTCACCGTCTGTGCGCCCTGCCCGGTGAAGAGAAAAGCGACGTTGGCCAGTTGCCAGCTAGCGTTGTTTATAGTCGCTTCGCTTGCGGAGCCGTGCGCGTATGCGGCAAGCTGATTTTGAGCTTCAAAAAGAGAGTCAGTAACAAGGGCGAGGCGATAGGAGAAGTGCGATCGCCCGGTACCCGCACTCCAGCAAAAATCTCTCAAAGTCAGATCGTCACTCGTCTGTGCTAACCGCTCAGCATACTGCGCGGCTAATTCTCTTAGTGCTGCTGAATCTTTCGCTGACAGCGTGAGTAAGTGAGAGTCGGTTTCAGGCTGGCCCGCTTTAGGTGCTCTTACTTTGTTGGATACAGCTAATTTAGGCGCAGATTCCACAACAACATGGGCATTAGTGCCACTAAATCCAAAGGAGCTAACGCCTGCAAATCTCGAATCGCTATCGTTGCTCCAGGCGGTTGATTTCTGAGTGACTTCAACAGGCAGCGCGGCCCAGTCAATGTGAGGGCTCGGCGTGTTGAAGTGCAGATGTGCAGGTAGCGTGTCATGCTGCATCGCCAGCACAACTTTAATCAACCCCGCCATACCAGCCGCTGCTTCTAAATGCCCAATGTTTGTTTTCACCGAGCCAATTTTCAAAGGATTTTCAACAGAATGACTTTGCCCAAACACAGCACCCAAAGCGCCGATCTCAATCGGATCTCCTAGCGCTGTTCCCGTACCGTGCGCTTCGATATAGCTCACCTGCGCCGGCTTCACCCCAGCACTCGCCAAAGCCTGACGAATCACCACCTGCTGCGATGGCCCGTTAGGTACAGTCAAACCACCGCTGCGACCGTCCTGATTCACTGCCGCGCCGCGCACGAGCGCCAGAATGTTGTCACCGTGAGCGATCGCATCTGATAGCCGCTTCAGCACAACAGCGCCGCAGCCTTCGCCCCGCGCAAACCCATCGGCAGCCGCATCAAACGTTTTGCAGCGTCCGTCGGGCGAGAGCATGTGTGCCTTAGAGAAATTGATGCTGAACTCGGGTGCAAGAATGCGATTTACGCCGCCTGCGATCGCCATCTCACATTCTTGATTTCGCAGGCTCTGACAGGCCAAATGCACCGCCACCAAAGAAGAAGAACAGGCCGTATCTACCACCAAACTAGGCCCGGTGAACCCCAAACTATAAGAAAGTCTGCCTGCAATCACGCTGTGAGCATTCCCCGTGGCTAAATAGGCACCAATCTCCTCTTCAGCGCGGCTTGAGAGGTACTGTGAATAGTCGTTACTGCTAACGCCAACAAAAATTCCAACCGGGCGGTTCGTCCATCGGCTCGGCACAATGCCGCCATGCTCCATCGCCTCCCAGCTCACTTCCAGCAGCAGCCTTTGCTGAGGATCTAGGCTGACGGCTTCACGGGGCGAGATACCAAAGAAATCGGCGTCGAAAGTTTTCAGGTGATCGACAAACCCTCCGTCGCGGGTGATGATTTTGCCCGGAGTGTCTGGATTAGGATCGTAGTAAGCATCAGCGTCCCAGCGATCACTCGGCACCTGTGTGATGGCATCTTTCCCTTGTGATAAAGCCTTCCAAAAATCTGTTGGACTGTTCGTGCCGCCAGGAAAACGACAGCCCATGCCCACTATCGCAATTGGTTCTGACTTGATAGATCCTAGAGCAGCTTCTAATTTAGCGAGCTTGGCCTGAAGTTTTTCTATTGCTTGCAAAGCGCGGGTCATCCGCTGCTGATTGTTGCTTTGACTGCTGTTTGCTGACTGTAAGGAGGTCGGCTTCATTAGGGTGCATCCTCCTCAAAAAGACTGTCGAGATCAGAAAGCTTTTGATCCATCCGGGCTTCTACTTGGGCCATCAGATCGTCTTCAAGTAGATTGCTAAAGGAATTCTCAACTGTGCTGAATTCGGCTTCTGTTGGCTCTGGTGTGAGCTGATCTGAGAGATAGTCTAGCAATGCCTCTACCGTCGGATAGTCAAAAGCGAGGGTGCTGGGCAAAGAAAGTTCTAAATCTGTTTGTAAGCTGTTTTTCAGCTCTAGGGCGGTGAGTGAGTCCATGCCCAAGTCAAAAAATCCGGTCTGACGATTTAGCTCATTCGCAGAGAACCCAAGTAACTGGCAGATTTTCTTACAAACGTAGCTGTCAAGTATCTCTCTTTTTCGCGCTGTAGGCGCGTTATTGAGTTTGGCTAGAAAGTTAGAGGTTGCTCCACCTGTGCTGATGGCGGGACGAGATGTCACTGCAGGTTTTCCCTTAAGCAGAGGATGATTTTTAGCCGTAGGAACTGAGAGAAACGTTTGCCAATTAATCGGTACAATTCCTACTTGAGCGGCTGTTGTCCTCCAAATGCTTTCGAGCTGGGCGATGCCCTCTTTTGGGGTAATAATGTCTACACCCGGAAACTGCTCAAGCCTGCCCTGCTGCTGGTATCTAAGCGCTGAGCCAACGGTAGACCATGCGCCCCAGTTAATGCTAAGTGCAGGCAAGTTTTGCTGCTGGCGATAGTGGGCCAAACCATCTAAAAAGGCATTGGCAGCAGCATGGTTTGCCTGGCCAGGAGAGCCAAGCAGCGCGGCGGCAGAAGAAAAGAGAACAAAGAAATCTAGCTCACAGCTTTGAGTGAGTGTATGCAAATTCCAAGCGCCCGTCACTTTAGGCGCTAGTACAGTTTCAAGCTGTTCTTCTGTGAGCTGCTGCATCAGCCCATCGTCAAGCACGCCAGCAGCATGAATCACTCCTTTCAGAGGATACTGTGAGCCTGTAAGATTCACCATCACGCGCTCCATAGCAGCCTTATTCGCGACATCTGCCGATATCATCTCAACGCTCACGCCCTGAGACTCTAGCTGATCAACAACAGATCGAGCCGTATCGCTTGCCTCACTGCGACTCAACAGTACAATACGCTTAGCTCCTTGGTCTGCTAACCACTGCGCCGTGAGTAGGCCCAGTCCGCCTAATCCGCCCGTGACCAGATACGTGCTGTTAGCTGATATTTGTGGCGCTGGTGCTTGCGTTTCTGATGCTTGCGTGTTTTGGCTGAGAACAATTTTGCCTGTGTGCTTCGCTTGCTGCAAGGTGCGAAAGGCTTGAACCGTGTCGGCTTGAGCAAAAGAGGTAAAGGGGATTGTTTGCCATCTATCTTGTTTAACCTCTGCTTTCAGATGCTGAAGAATAGACTGAACCTGTTGAGGCTGCTGCGTACACAGCTCAGAGATATCAACAGTGTAATGATCTACATCCGGGCGGATGTGAGCAATCTGTTCTACGCTTAGGCCATTGCCTTTACCAATTTCAATGAATCGGCCTTTCTTATCAAGCGATTCAAGGCTTTTAGCGCGAAATTCGCCGGGAAGAGAATTGAGCACCACATCTACGCCCTTACCTGCTGTCGCGGCCATAATCTCATCAGCAAATGACAGGGTACGAGAGTTCATGATGTGAGTGATGCCCATTGCCTGTAGCGTATTCCACTTGCTAGGGCTAGCAATTGCAAATATTTCTGCGCCGATTTGCTGGGCGATCTGAATCGCGGCCTGTCCCACACCGCCAGTGGCCGCGTGAATTAAGACCTTATCCCCTGCTTTTAACTGTGCTAGCTCACACAGGCTGTAGTAAGCCGTCGTGAACGCGACTGGCAGAGTGGCTGCTTCTACAAGGGTTGTTGTTTTGGGAATGGGTGCGAGCAGTGCGCGGTTAAGCGTTACGTATTGGGCGAAGCTGTCGGGGGCGATCGCCATCACCTGTTGCCCAATCTCTAAATCGCTCACCTGCTGGCCAATGGCAACCACTTCGCCTGTACATTCGCAGCCCAATGGCGCGGCTTCGGGATACTGACCCATTGCAATCAGCACATCGCGGAAGTTTAGCCCTGTGGCGCTGACTTTTATTTCAACTTCGTTAGCGCTCGGCTGGCGGCGGGATACAGACTGCCAGCTCAAGCTAGAAAGCGTGCCGGGGTTGCTAATGAAAAGCTGAGTAGGCAATTCTGTAGGTGCGTTATCTGGAGAGAAATCCTCTATTCGAGCAATTTTTCGCTGTCCATTTTGATAGAGCACCTGAGTCTCGGGTGAATCAGCCAGCAGCTCTTGGGTAAGTTGCGCTAAGTTTTCTACTTGAATATAAGAACAACAGAGGTCGGGGTGCTCTAGCTGTGCGGTTTGCAGTAGACCCCATAGGCCAGAGTGAATCAGCTGCGTTTTGGGATTAGATGCGATACTTGTGAAATAGAGCCGGGGCGCATGGGGCTGCTGTGCGATGGATTGAATCAGCTTCAAGGCTCGGCTGTAGGTGGCGCTTGCTGTAGGGGCGATCGCACTATCCGCCACGGTCTCTTCACTATCAAGACAATAGACAACATAATCGTCATAAACAGTGTCTCCATCAGCCGCCTCTAGCAAAGAAACAGCTTCAGCGTTCTGGCAATTCTCTCTCAATAGCGATACAACAGAACCTGCGTTCGCACCAGTAACTGTCCACTGTGCGGGCTTCCGCTCCTTCCACTGGGCCACGATTACCGACTGAGCGCGTTTTATGTCTGTTTCATTTCTGCTTTCAGGCACTAATTCAACAGATGTTTCAAATCCTGCCGATGCCAAAACGCTTTTCCAGCTATCGACAGAAATCAAAGGATGCTCAGGGCGTCGGTCTTTATCGGTGAATCGCCACCAGCCTGGGGTTAATCCGAAGATTAGATCTATCCAAGCCACAGACTGCGTACCCTCTAGCAGGATGAGCTGTCCGCCGGGAGCCAGCCGTTCGCCTACGTGCGACAGGCTTTGTTGCAAATCAGCCGTCGCATGAAGAACGTTCGCCGCGATAACAATGTCGAACTCAGAGCCGAAGTCAGAGAATTCCTTTCCCTGCGGCTCATCTTCAATATTCAGCAGGCCGTAGCGCATCCAGTCAAACGCTTGAAACTGCGTCTTAGCAGCGCTGATAAATCGAGGTGAGATATCTGTGAAATAATACTCTACTTCGCAAGGCAGCTTTGCTAGCTCCGGCAACAGATAGGCAGTTGTTCCACCTGTGCCCGCGCCAATCTCAAGAACTCGTAGCGGTCTATCGAGTGTCACCTGGTTTGTCACCTGGGAGGCGATCGCACGAATAGCCGCCTGCACAATTTGATTCATCACCCGTGGCCCAACCGAGTTTTGATAAAGCTCTCCTAGCTCAGATAAGTCGCCCTCTAGAAACAGAATTGCAACTGGATCGATATGGCCTTGTAAGACAGCAGACAAATTCTCTCCGCAGCGCTTTAGTAAGCTCAGCTCAGACCTAAGGCTTGGGTGATTTTGCTGTAGCTGTTCGTGCTGTTGCGCTGCGTTTATCACGCTGGCATCTGCTGCCGACTGAATAGCGAAGCAGCGGTTGAGGAGCTGTGTATGCTGAAGGGCCACATTTAAATCAACTGCGCTCGGCGATGTAGATAGGATATCTAATCCTAAAGCGGCTAGTGCCTGTTGAATGTAGGCACTGGCAAGTTTGTTGAGCTCGCCTTGCAGAGATTGGTAGGTGAGGAAGTCAGGCTGCTGGATAAGCTGGGTGAATTGAGGTGCGATCGCCCGCTTCACCTCTTCTGGAGCCAGCAAGCAATCAGTAGGCGCTTGAGGCAAACTCGAACGCTGCCAATCAATTTTGTGTAGCCACTGAATCTGGTTATTTAGCTGGCTATTTGGCTGATCATTTACTTGGATCGATGTCACTGGTTGAAGCGTCAGTCCCTTCATCTCAGCGAAGGGCTGTCCGTTCTCGCCATACCACCAAACATTTGCTTTGATCGCGTCACCATCATCACAGCGGCTTGCATGCGCCCAGATCTCGCCCTTCGGTACAGAATGAGACTGACAGAACTGTTCAACAGCGACTGGCAAATAGTTGCCTGCCTCGCCAGAGAGCGTAACGCCCGCGAGCTGCAAGCCCGCATCTAGAAGCATAGGATGAAACTGGAAAGCGACAGTTTCAGTAGAAGAATCTACCTGAGTGAAGTCCGCCTGATGAACGGCTGCGATCGCCTCGCAATTTGGCTGAAACCAAACTTGTCTCATGCTTTTGAATTCAGCGCCGTAGTCAATGCCACGCTGAGAGAACATCTGATAAAGCTGGGGAGCCAAGAGCATATCCGTTTGGCGCTCCTGAATTTCCGTAAGAGAAAACGCTGGAAAGACTACGCTGGGTTTTCTCTTTAGCGTTGCTGTGACATGGTGCGTCCAGTCCAAATCTTTTGTTTGCTCGTCTTCTATTTTTGCGCTGTAGATCGTAATGGTGTAAGCTGCTGACCCTTTTTGAGCGAGCTGTGTCTGTAGACGATAAGACGCTGAAGAGTCGATCCATAGTCCCTTATGGAGGGTCATAGCCTCTATCTCGCAATTACCTTGGAAGCACACCTCTCCAGCAGCTAGCGCCATCTCAAGATAGGCGGCGGTCGGCACTAGCGCGGTGCCAAATACCTGATGTTCTGCCCATCTGAGCGGCGAGCCAAGACCGATTTCAGCTTCAAAACACTGGATATTGCCCGCTAGGGAAAGCGATCGCCCTAACAGCGGATGTATTCTTCGAGCGTCTATAGGTTTCTTGCTCGCAGATCGTACTATGGGTTCATCCGTCTCTATCCAGTAGCGCTGCTTTTGAAACGGATAGCTAGGAATAATCACCGTCTGCCTTGGATAGACCCGGTCAAATCCAGCCCAGTCTATACTGACGCCCGTTTCATACAGCCTGCCTAGGCTAGAGAGAATGGTTTCAGCATCGTTTGCAATTGTTTGTTTTCGGGCAGTTTGTTGTTCGGAGGTCTGTTGTTGAGCAGTCTGTTTTCTAGCAGGTGAAAGACTCGGTAACCAGGCCGCCGATAGAGACGGCACACAGACCTGTCCCATCGCTAGCAGCGTTGGTTTTGGCCCGATTTCGATAAAGTGAGTGCAGTCCTGCCGTGCGAGTGTTTGCATGGCGGCGGCAAACTGCACGGGCTGGCGAATTTGGTTCGTCCAATAGCGGGGCCAATCTTCATTCGCTTCCACTGCACTACCTGTCATGCTGGCCGTCATGCTAGAGACAAATTCACATCTGTGAGGCGGGTGGTATTGGACGGTATGAGCAATCTGTTCAAAGACCTCTAGCACTGGCTCCATTAGCGCCGAGTGAAAAGCGTGAGAAACCTGTAGCTGTTTTGTTTTGATACCGCGTGAATTTAGCTGCGCGATCGCCCTGTCAAGTGCCGCTAACTCGCCCGAAATCACTGTATTCTCAGGCCCGTTAACCGCCGCGATTTCGACATCATTAAGTAGGGCGGTATCTGACTCTTTGCTCGCGCCTAGAGATTCAAGCGTTTCGCTTGAGGCCATCACCGCGACCATACCGCCGCCTGCGGGCAGTGACTGCATCAGTCGGCCTCGGGCGGCAACCAGCTTCAGTCCATCTTCTAGGCTGAGCACGCCAGCCGCCACTGCCGCTGCGTATTCTCCAACGCTATGACCTAGAACGTAGTCTGGATAGATCCCCCAATCGGCCCAAAGCTCGGTGAGCGCGTAGCCAATTGCAAATAGCGACATCTGGGCAGATGTCGTTTGATCAATAGTCTCTTCGCTATCTGTTGATGTTGGATATGATGTTGGATATAGAACAGAGAGTAGGTCAATATTTCTCCCCTCACCATTTGCTTTGAGCAGATCGGCGCAGCGATCGAGCGCAGCGCTAAAGACAGGCTCATTTTCATAGAGCTGTCGGCCCATATCAGCGTATTGGGCACCTTGTCCGGTGAAAAGGAAAGCGAGCTGCGGCTGGGCAACAGAGCGCGACTTGCCTGTACGAGCCGCGCTGTCATTAAGAAAGTGTTGGATCTGTTGAATCAGCTGCGGCTTGTCTGAGCCAACTAGCGCGAGGCGGCAAGAGAAATGCGATCGCCCAGTGTTGGCCGTAAAACAGATGTCTGCTGGGTCGACAGCCGCTGTGGGCAACCATTCGAGATATTGCTGAGCCAGTGCCCGCAGCGCTTTTTGACTGCGAGCTGATATCGCCAAGAGATGAGCCGGGCGATCGCTTGAGAATGCTTCTGGCTCGGCTAGCTGAATAGGTGATACGTCGTCAGATGCAACATTGGCTTCTTCGATAATCAGATGAACGTTGGTGCCGCTCATGCCAAATCCGCTAAGGCCCGCTCGTCTAGGCTCTGATGTCTCTGGCCAAGGGGTAAGCTGACTAGGAATTTCGATGGGTATCTGCTGCCAGGGAATGCGCGGATTCGGTGCTGAAAAGTGCAGGTGAGGTGGGATCTGCTGGTGCTGCAAAGAGAGAATAACTTTGATCAGGCCAGCCACGCCCGCCGCGCCTTCTAAGTGACCAAAGTTCGATTTCACCGACCCGACCCACAGCGGCGCTGAGCGCTCTTGCCCGATTGCCCGGTTCAAAGAGAGAATTTCTATCGGATCGCCCAAAGGCGTGCCGGTGCCGTGGGCTTCTACGTATTGAATTTGGTCGGCGTTTAGCTTGGCATTGGCGATCGCCTGTCGAATCACAGCGGTTTGCGCCGAGCCATTTGGAGCGGTAAGGCCATTGCTCACACCGTCGTGGTTGACAGCAGAGCCTTTCACTAGCGCCAGGATATTGTCTTGGTTGGCGATCGCGTCTGATAGCCGCTTTAGCACTACTATGCCACAGCCCTCTCCTCGGCCATAGCCATCCGCACTCTGATCAAAGGGCTTGCAGCGTCCGTCCACAGACAGCGCCTTTAGCTTACAAAAGCCGACCGTCACTTCTGGCGATAGCATCAGGTTTACACCACCTGCTAGTGCCAAGTTAGACTCCCCAGTACGCAGACTCTGACAGGCTAGATGCACCGCTAGCAAAGAAGAAGAACAGGTAGTATCGAGCTGTAAAGTTGGCCCCTGGAAGCCGAATGTATAGGAAATGCGGCCAGCGGCGATACTGCGCGTGTTGCCCAAACTGCTAAAAGCGTTAATGCGAGTCAAATCGCCTGAGTGAACGCTGCGCTGGGCATAGTCATCAAAACAAAGTCCAATAAAAACGCCCGTGGCGCTACCTTGTAAATCAAACGGTGGCAGTCCAGCATTCTCTAGGGCTGTGTAGCTCACCTCTAACAAAAGGCGCTGCTGCGGATCGAGCTGATGTGCTTCGCGGGGCGAGATTCCGAAGAACTGCGGGTCGAACTGATCGACACCATCGATAAAGCTGCCGCTGCGGGTGTACATTTTTCCAACAGCATCAGGATCGCTATCAAAATAGGCATCTGCATTCCAGCGCTGAGCCGGAATCTCACTAACCGCGTCTATTCCATCTCGTAGCAGTTGCCAATAGGTTTTTGGGCTGTTGGCACCGCCCGGAAATCGGCAGGCCATACCGACAATGGCGATCGGCTCGATCTGCTTCTGTTCTAAATCACCGATCTGACCGCGCAGTTTGCGAAGCTGAATGGTGGCTTCTTGCAAAAGGTCGCGGTAGTTAGCCGGAGCGAGGCCAGCAGACTGCTGATCGCGGTTAACTCTGTTGTTAAAAGCGCGTGGGTAGGTCATGGGTTGCCTCCCTTAGCGGCGGCTAGTTCGGCTGAAAGTGTGGCGGCTAGCTCGGCTTCTGAAAGCTGACTGAGCTCGGCTGTATGGTCGCCTGCGATCGCCAGCGGTTTTCTCTCTAGAAGCGCGCTCTTTTCAGAGTCTTTCTCTGCTATCTGTTTCGACTGTTCTTCTGGCTGTTTTTTCAATATCTCTTTCTTGGGCGATGCCACAGCTATCAGGTGAGTTACCATCGCTGAGAGGGTTGGAAAGTGCCAAGCCAAAGTCGCTTCTAGTGGCGCTGCGAGCTTTAGATGCTGAGTAAGAGCTTCTGCGAGTTCAACCGCCATTACCGAGTCTAATCCATAGTCGGCAAAGGCTCTATCTGGGTCGATTTGAGTTTGTTCAATTCCAAGCTGCGCTGCCATCCATGCAACTATCCACTGGGTTAATTGTTTTTCTGGCTGGGCAGCGGCGCGGCTGACGGTGGGTTTTGCGATCGCCTCAGAACCCGCGCTAGAACCTACATGAGATAGAACAGAATTTTGCAGCTGACTTTCAGCCTGAAAGCGCTGATCGCCTAGATGATCTCCAAAAGAACCAGAAGGATCAGGTTGCAGCCACTCGTCTAGCCCAGCCACTGCTGCCAAAGGATCTACGCAGCCAATGTTTGCCTGATAGTCCTCAATTCGTCGAGCGATTTGTTCAGCGCTCAGTGCCGTGGTTTGATCAGCGCTGAGTCGCAAAGCCTGCTCAATTTGTTGATCGAGCTGCTGTTCGCCCCAGGCAATCGATGCGTGCGGTGCCTGGGTATGCTTCAACGCAGCTACGCCGATGGCCCAAGCCGTAATTTGCCCTACCTGATACTGGCTCATTTGCCGCTCTGTTCGCTGCTCTATTCCTCGTTCTATTTGTTGTTCTACTCGTTGTTTTGATTGTTGTTCTGAGTGACTCGACGATTGACGAGCGGTATTTAGCGGCAAGATTGCATCAGACAGTCGCTGGCCAACTTCTGTTTGTTCAATATCCGTCCAGAACGCCTGGAGATGGTTAGACTGAGCCATCGTTCGAGCACCTAAATGCATCGCGATCGCCTCTGTCGGCCCTTCAAACACCCGCAGCACTCTTGCATCTCGCATCATCTGCGGTGCTAGGTTTGTTTCTATATATCCTCGCCCGCCCAGCGACTGCACCAAGTCGTCAGTCGCCTGCCAGTAGAGCTCTGGGGCGATGATTTTACAAGCGGCGTAGAGATCTTCTGGCACCGATAGCGATCGATCGAGTCGAGTCGCCATTAGCGTCACCAGGCTTTCCACCATTGCTGTGGCCTGACTTAGCCAGTTTAGCCGGGTCAGCATCACCGGATTATCAATCAGCCGCCCGGTAGAAATCTGTCGTCGCTGGGCATAGCGCAGCATCAGCTGAGCGCAGCGCTTCATTCCACCCGCGCAGGCGGCTGCGATCGCCAGTCGTCCATAGCGCATTGCATCTTGCGCCACGCTCATTCCCGCACCAGTCTCTCCTAGTCGCTGTGAATCTTTTACTGGCACCTGATTTAGAAGCACCGTGTTTTGCACCATGCCCCGCATGCCCATGGTCAGCGCCTCTGGCCCTTGCTTCAGCCCAGGCGTTCCTTTCTCTACCGCGAAGCCCGTAATCCCCAGCGGACGACCGGCATCATCAACCTGTTGAACAAACACATTGATAATGCCAGCCCACGCCGCTGAACCGCTCCAAATTTTCTCTCCTTGAAGCTGCCAGCCCGCTGCAGTCGGCAGTGCCTGAGCCGCTATGCCAACCGGATGAGAGCCAGCGCCTGCTTCGGTCAGGGCAAAGGCGGCTAGCTCGCGGCCAGTGGCTAATTTGGGCAGCCATTTTGCCTTAAGTTCGTCTGAGCCGTAGCGCAGGATCGGGCGAATGCCGAGTACGTTGTTCAACCCCACAAAGAGCGCCAGCGTCAGATCAATTGCGCCGAGCTGCTGAATAATATCGAGCGTCGCCTGATGCCCTAGCCCCAGTCCGCCATAGGCTTCGGGCACCTGCATGCCGAGTAATCCTTTGTTGCCAAAGTCTAGGATCAGGCCAGGGTTGAGACAGCGGCGTTCGTCCATCTGCCGAGAGTCAATCTGCTCATGCGCGTAGTCTCTTAGCCAGCTCAGCAGTTCGGCGACAGTTTTCTGCTCTTTTTCGCTGTCTGCCGAATGCGCTATCTCTTGTTCTTGCTTTTGTCCGCTTTGTACTTGCCCATCTTGAGCGATCGCGTCCCATTCATCCGACTCAAACAGCGCTTTACAGCGGTGTCGCTGCACTTTGCCGCTAGTGGTTCTAGGAATTCTACCTGGTTTAAGCAGGGCGATCGCGCCGACTTGAATGCCAAACTCGTTCGAGACGGCGGCGCGAATAGCGGCCATCATATCAGCCGATTTTATTGTTCCTTTGCGAAGCGATCGCACTACCGATCGTGTCACCTCTTGCGCGACGATCAGCTTCTCTTTACCGTCTTCTACTAGGCTGAAGGCCGCGCTTACTGAAGCAAAGCCAGCATGAGCTGATTGAACAACCTGCTCTATATCTTGAGGGTAGTAATTCTGACCGCGTATAACGATTAAATCTTTCAGCCGTCCGGTGACGAACAGTTCATCTCGAAAAAGAAGACCTAGATCGCCTGTTTTTAGGAACAAAAGATCGCTGTCTGGTAGCGTAGCTTGAAAAACCTGCTGCGTTTCTCTCTCCCGATTCCAATAGCCCGCAGCAACGCTCTCACCCGTCAGCCAAATTTCGCCAATTTCTTTCTCTTTGCAAGCAATACCTGTTTGGGGATCAACAATTCTAATCTGTTGATCTACAGCCTTACCACAGCTAACCAATGCCTTTCTATCAGCGTCTTCTGTCGCCTCGAACGAATCGGAAACCCGCTCAACGTCTACAGCCTGGTTGCCGAGGAGTGCCTGACGATCAAGCGTAACAACATTAGGCGCAGTCGTAGGCAATCCGCCCGAGACCAACAAAGTCGCCTCAGCTAGCCCATAGCAGGGATAGAAAGCAGAGGCTCTAAATCCACAGCCAGAGAAAGCGGTAGTAAAGCGCCGAAGCGTCTGCGATCGCACAGGTTCAGCGCCAGTAAAGGCAACCTGCCACGTGGAAAGATCTAGCTTGTGCCGATCGGCGGGTGAAATCTTTTGAACGCAGTAGTCGTAGGCAAAGTTTGGCCCGCCGCTGGTCGTGCCGCCAAAGTGAGAGATTGCCTCTAACCATCGCGCCGGTCGCCGCAAGAAAGAAGCAGGCGACATCAGCGTCACCGGATATCCCCCGTAGAGGGGCTGCAATATGCCGCCAATCAGTCCCATATCGTGATACGGCGGCAGCCAAATGACGCAGCGAGTTTGCTCACTATGGCCAAAGGCTTGCTGTATCTGCTGTAAATTGTGCGCCAGATTTCCATGCGTCACCATCACGCCTTTAGGCTGACTGGTAGAGCCAGACGTGTACTGTAAAAAGGCAACGTCTGCCGGGTTGCTTGTTTTCTGTTCTAGATCTTTCTTCTCTAAATCCTTCTGTTCTAGAGGCGTATGCAGCGTATCTTTTGCTATTTTTGACGTTGGCTTAGTAATTGTCTGGGCATCTGTAATAATCCATCCAATAGAAGCTGCCTGCTTTTGCCCACAGGCAGCTTGAATCAAAGGTGCTAGCTCATCGGATAGTGACTGAGTGGTTAAGATGCTGTCAACCTTCGCATCAGAAAGAATGTGCTGCCAGCGTGATCGGCTTTCGTGCCGACGCGGTGGGGGAACAGGAATCGCGACCATCCCTGCCGACAGGCATCCCAAAAACGCTGCAACCAGCTCTAACCCCGGCGGGTACACCAGTAGAACTTGCCGGGCTAAAGCATCCTGACCTGAGGCATCCTCAACAGTATTCTCACCGCACTTCTCACCAAATACTGTCAAAATTGACTGAGCAACCTGCTGAGTCTGCAAAAATAAGTCTCGGTACGTCCAAACCGTTAGATCTGACTGAGCAACAGCAGCAGGCTGATCGGCTAAGAACTGATAGGCAATCCGTTCAGGCTGGTGAGCGGCGCGCCAGTAGAGCCTGTCCAAAAGTGGTGTCGCTGCCTGAGTGCTCCCCTGAGTGCTCATTTGTACTAAGGGCCAACCTGCACTTTGCCCCAGAGGTTGTTGCCACAGAGAATGGTTGTCAATACCTCGTTCATGACCTTTTCGTGAGCTGTCGATAGTTGAGTGGTTCACAAACATTCTGAAAAAGAAAGCCCTTTGGCAAAAGAGAAAGTCTTTCGGAGGAAAAGACGTATTCCACAGATAAATATCTCCATCTGAGCAGCCTGTCCACCAAAGGCGTTGTCTGCTGAGAAGGGGCAAAATTTCGTGAGCTACGAGAATGCGCTTTCTGACCCACGAAGTTAATTAGTAATCGTTGTCAATAAGTATAGACCCATTCACCCCTATTTTGATCGTTTTTCTCAGTAGTTTCTCTGAGGTCACAGATGTAAGTACGGCGCGGCTTCGACCTATCATCTAGCCTATGCTGAAATATTAAATAATTCTGAAGCCGTCAAAACCCATCATGATATGAGGTGCTAGCGATCGCCGGGGCGAGTGGCGATCGCCAACCTCGCATCTTCAATCTGCCTCACTTCGTCCATTACCCCAACCACTTCTCCATGAGAAGCCGCTTCGTCTGCACGAATGGTGACAACAGCAGCCTGTTCAGGATCGAGCTGCTCTTCGATGACGCTCTGAATCTCTGAGATTTGAATAGGCGACTGATTGAGAGTAACCTGGCCGTCTGCGTCTACTGAGATGGTGAAGTTAGCATCAGGCTGCTGCTGAGAGGTCTGGGCGTTGGGAAGATTGATCGGTAGACCATCAGCCCGAGTCAAAAAGAGAGAGGAAATAATGAAGTAAGACAATATCGCAAAGATAACGTCTATCATCGGCAGAATATTAACTGAGACTTCTTCTTCTAGGTCATCGTTGAACAGACGCATAGGCCGACTCTTTTGAATAGTGGTAACTGTTATGGCGCTCGTACAGAATCTCTAGCTGGCTGCTATATTCTTGTAAAAGAGAGAGCTGACGACGATAGCACGACCTGAATATGTTGAAAGCGGCTAGAGCAAAGATGGCAACCACCATACCCGCTGCCGTAGAGACCAAAGCTTCGCTAATACCGCCTGTCACCTGAGACGCATCAGCGCCCATCTCGCCAATGCGAACCGCCGCAAACGATCTAATTAGGCCCAAGATAGTGCCTAGCAGACCTAGTAAGGGGGCGATCGCAATGACCGTTTGAAACACACTTGAAAATCGCTTGAGCAGCGGAATTTCTCCATGCGTAGCGCCTTCTAAGGCCAGTCGAAACTGATTAGGAGAGGCGTTTTTAACTTCTAGTGCCTCTAAGAAGACCCGAGCGATTGGAAAGTTCAAGCTCTTTTTGAGCAAGGCGATCGCATCTCCAGGTCTTTCTTCGTACAGCACTAGCGCCCGCTTGATTAGCGAACGCTGCCGCCTTCTAATACGGCTCCAAAAGACAGCTCGCTCAATCGCTAGAATCAGAACTAGCACCGAAAACAAAAGCAGGGGCCACATGACGATGCCACCCGCAGCAAACATTTCACTCGTAGACATCGATAATCTAGTCCTATGATACTAGTAATGGGGGAAGGGCCACCCCAGCGATGAGCAGCGCACACTGTTGAGCAGCGCACACTGAGTTATTCTCAACACTAGGACAATTTTATAGTCCTGTTAGCTTATCTGTAAATGAAATTTATTGTCAAGTAGAAAGCGTTGCCAGCCGCAATTCTCGCGCTTAAACGCCTATCTGAAAGACCCGCTTTACCAAAGCTATCTAAGCTTAGTGCGTGGGCAGCGGCTGAGAACCTTTAACCATCAAGCGGTTTATTCAAGCTCTATTCCTTCTCTATCAGTACTGAGTCGGTACATTAAATAAATAGATACATAGAGGTAGCTTCATTTTTATACTAACTTCCTTAATTGATAGTATCTAATCAGGAGGAATTACTGATAAGCTACATGAGCGGTGGAGAAATCAGAAACTTTGGCATAGCAAGCTTGAGCCCGGTGACCGTATTTCTGTTGTGAGCAGAGGGTAAGCCAATGTTCAGTGAGGTTTTTTAGTGGGATTTTCTAAAGATACATTTGAACAATATCGTCGAGAAATCCGCATCATGTGGCGTGTTCTCGGTGTGGGAGCGCTGGTGGCTGGTGGCGTTCATTTTTTCTCTTTGCCGTTCATCTCTCGGATGATTTCTGGTGCGCCCACTGATGATCCCCAGGTAACGGCTGTGCCGGTTGAGATCATAGTAGAAGAGGAGCTGGTACAGCAAGCACCTGACGAACCAGAGCCGGAGCCGCCCGAACCAGAGCCGGAGCCAGCGGCCTCTGCATCAAGACCGTCTGCCGCGCCGCTGGCAACCAACGCGGAGCCAGTCCCCACGCCTGAGGTCGCTGCTGCCGATACGGTGGCGGCGGCCCCAGCGATCGCAACTGAAAATGGAGAGATCGATGGGGAAGGCGCGGTCGGAGACTCTACTGCTGTGGGTCTGGTGCCGGGTTCGGGTGAGCCGGTAACAGGCGATCACATTAATCTGCCCCCGCCGCAAGCGCCCCCGAGCAGACCCCGCGCTCCGGTAGAAGAGATTTCCTTAGCCGCTCGCCGAGCACCGTCCTCCCGTGTAGTGAGCTGTAACCCTTGCACTTTGCCAGACTACCCAATGACGGCTCGCCGAGAGAAAGTTGAAGGCCAGCCTGTGATCAACGCGATCTTTGATACGAACGGTAGAGTCATTTCAGCAGAGATTGAAGTGTCTAGCGGCAATGCGGCCTTTGATCAAGCGGCTTTAGAAGAAGCCAGAAGGAACTGGCGCTTTCAAGATCCGATGGGGCTAGGCGGTCAGATCTCGGTGGATGTAGTCTATGTGATCGATGATTCTGAGCAGTCTGAAGAGGCCGAGCAGGCGGGTGAGATTCGCGCGGTAGAGCTACCCGTAGGTCAGCAGGTTCGAGATATTTCGCCCGATCAGACTGCGCCGCCAACCACTCGATCGTCGGCTACAAGTCAAGACGCTAGTCAAGATGCCATAGACCAAGATATTGATTCTGACACTGACTCTATAAATACTGAAGATTTAGAGACTGGAGATTCAGACACTCAAGACCAAGACCCTGAAAACCTGAATACTGGAACCTCAGATGCTAACGATTCAGAGACTGACACTACCCATCAAAGTGAAGTTAGCAACTCTTTAGTTGAGGAGAATTTGACAGAGCCTGCGACCGAGTCAGGGCCATCCACGCCCATCACTCCAACAACAAGCACTCCGACACCAGACGCTCCAACACCAGAAACAGAAACGCCAGCACCCGCCTCACTGCTCAATCTCCCTGGCTCACCATCTACCGTTCCACCAGAGACGCCAGCACCCTCAAGCCC
>NZ_JADEXO010000237.1 GCF_015207105.1 cf. Phormidesmis sp. LEGE 11477 | reverse complement strand
TCGCCGTGCTGCTCTACGCGCTATATGCATGTGCTCGAAACTACTTTTCTCACAAACACAACGCCGTCGTAAATCGACAGCGGCAAACTGCGCTCCAAACTTACAGGGCGTTGGCGGAGGCTGCGCGAAGCGATGCTGACAGAGACGTGGTGCTTACCCACGCGGCGGCATGTATTTTCCAACCGCAGGATACGGGCTTTGTTCGGGGCAGGGGCGATAGCGCATCTGGTGGGCAGTCAATTATCGAGGTGCTGCGAGGGGTGGCACCGGATGGGCAGTAGCTGGGATGTTTAGGGGGCAAGGCGGAACAGCTGTCCAATTGTGGATACCGAAGGCGTGGCACTATGGGGTTGCCACGGTCGTATTCTTGCTTTGGTTTGTCTCGGCAGTGGTTGCCCCTTGGTTTCTGAATGGCTTCGACTGGATGGCTGTTCAGGAAGTATGGGAACGCTGGCAAACGCTTAATGCTGGCATGGTCGCGCTGACAGCTGGCGTGGTCGCCTTCGCAGGCTCTCAGTTTTGGGAGTGGCGGTCGTCGCTTAGAAGGCAAATCGCTGCCCGAGCATACATGCCGTTTGTTTTGTCAGAGCTGCAAACCTACACAGCTCAAGGCTTCGAGCTACTGTTAGAGCTGTTAGATAGAACGGGGCCTAACGACCGCGTAGAACCCGGTCCGCTGCGTCAGTCCCCACCAGAGTTGCCTGAGGGGTTTAAGAATTCCTTCCAAGAGATCATCGAATACGGCACTCCGAACATTCGCCAATATGTAAGCGTATTGCTATCCGAAATCCAAATAATGCATTCGCGGCTGCAAGCTTTAACATCCTCATTGGATCGCCCCGATTATGGGCGCAGAACCTTGCTTGTCCTTCGGATAAACATGTTGGACTACATTAGGTATCTGGGAGTGATCTCTACGCGGGTTGATCTTCTTTACGCTTATGCTCGGTATGAAGCGAACGATGTAGACCCAGAGGGAATGCTTCTTGAGAACCTCCACAACACACTCTCGGTGCACAATGTCGACGTCACGCAAATAGAGGGCCTTGCCGAGATGTTGCCCCCAGCTGTTGAACGGGCTAACCGCTCTAGGGCGGCAAGCATGGACGATTTCCTGAACCAATAAGGAAGTTCGAAAACGACAGTTGATCGCTCTTCTGGGGTTGAACAATTCAGCTAAGTTGAATTGCCAATATACTGATGTAACGGATGGAAAGCCAAACAATTACAGTGGTAACGGGGAGGCGTGGCTCGCAGGCGTGTGACGCCTTGTAACACAAGCGGTGGCGTGCGCGGCTCGAGGCAGGGCTTCGTGCCCTAAATCAAGTGCCCCCACCGGGGGGAATGGGCGGTGCTGGTCCGATCATAAAGGGCCTCGGGTTGCTAGACCAAAAACGATCTTTGGGATTTCATCAGGGATCAAACCAGCAGAACCGATGAGAGCATCAGGGGACCAATGAGCGAAGATCCACGCCTAGACATTATCGAAGCCAAAATCGATGCGATGCATGACGCGCTGACAGTTCTTTTTCAGGGCATCAAAGATCGAGAAGAACGGCTAGTTGCGGCAAGTCAGCTTTACGACATGGCTAGCGGAAGTCTTGAACTCGCCGACAGGGGCCCATTCGAGGAACCGTACTCGTACAACAAGGTGCTAACGCTTGAGCGATATATGACCGCGCTTGGCTACGTCATTGATATGGACCCAATCAGCAAGGCGTAACGACGGCATCAAGCCGACTAAAGGTGTTGAGCAGGCTGGTCTGACTTCTCGCTGGGTAATTGTTCATCACGAGAAGGACGGCCCTGTACAACAGCCCTACGCGAGAGCAGGCAGCGCCACCTCAGGGGTGACCGACAGCTTGGCTCTCAGTTCCTGCAAGCGTGGTGCTGTGTACGCTTCCAACCCCTGCAGCGTCCCTTGGTAGACCCTCCAAGGCGTTCTGCGCGACTCTCCGGTCTTGGGGTGCCGAACGTAGAGATGCATGTCGCCGTACTCTCGGACATGATCGCGCACGTAGGAAAGATACCAATCGGTGTGTTCGATGGAGAAGAGCAGGCTATCTCGTCGAAGCGGTGCCTTCTGCGCCTTCTGGTAGGCCTTGGTTCTCTCAAGGCGCTCCTGACGTTTCATCTTCTTGGCCTCCTCCTCTGGCGTCAGCATCCGCTTCTTGTGCGGGCCGCACTTCCCGCGCTGGGCGAAGTAGACGTTCGGCATCAGCGGCATGGGTCGGGCCTTGAGGGGTTCCTTGGGAAACTCCTGGTCCTGTGCTGAGGCGTGATCGCTAGGCCTTTGCGCTCTAGCCACGTGAGCCGACGCTGCCGCTCACGCTCCCAGTTCCGCACGATGCACATGCACGGCTTACACCGGGGCTGTC
>NZ_JADEXO010000141.1 GCF_015207105.1 cf. Phormidesmis sp. LEGE 11477 | reverse complement strand
CTTCTGGAAACGTCCAACCGCTGCCGCTTTTCTCGGTAAAAGGATCATAGTTGCGATTGCCTAGTTGACTAACACCAACGTAGTACGTACCGGAATCTGTTGCAGTATACTCAACGAACGGATCGCGGGAGAACTCTTCACCAGGGGCAGCACCGTCATTATTGGCAGCTAACTCATTACCTTGAGCGTCAAACAATCGCAATTCAGTATCAGGTGACAGACTTACGTTCTCTAGATCGGTGTATACGAGAATACCATTGTCCCCCTCCCCTGCTTCCGTATCAATATCGAAGGAAGCGGTCTGTCCTGCATCAAGAACAACTGAGTAGAAATCTACATCCTCGACAAAACCCAAAAATCTTGCAGGCGTCTCACCAGGAGTACCAGATACTCCTTGCGCTCCGTTGATAGAAACTGTCGGATTATCAGCACTCAAACCTAGCGCGTTCGCTTGGAGGTATTGTGCTATTCCTCTCAATCTCTGCCGAAATTCCAACAACTTGATCTGGCGTATCGGCTATGCCAAAGGTTGCTTCAGTCGCTGCCTGGTTAATTAGATAGGTGTCGCTCTCTGCCAAGGTAAAGGTTGCCGTTTCACTACCTTCATCTACGCCATCATCTAGAACGGGAAGATTAATAATTGCCTCACGTTCGATAATCGTCAAGTCAAAGCCTTCGTTTTGTAAGTTGGTAATTGTGCCGCCGATGACTTCAATTGCATCTAAGTCAAACTCACTCAAGTCAGGTGCATTGACACTAACGGTTAAGCCTTCTTCCGGGGGAGGTGAACTGAGACTAAAAGTGTGAATGCTAACCGTACCTTGCGATTCGATTAGAGCAGTGCTTTCTGGGTCTTCTTTGGTAGATGCTATCAGACTGACTTGAATCTGCGAGTCTGCGTTATCGGCAATCGTTAAACCAAATCCACTAGCGTTAGGATCAATGGTGTAGCTACCAGCTTGCGGCTGTAGTGAAAAATTGAGATCAAGAATACCTTCTTGAACAACTAGCGGATCGTCAACAACTGTCAATTCATCAAAGGCGGACAGTGTGATAGAAGCCGTTTGTTCCGTGATCGTGAAGAAAAAGCCAGAGCTATCGCTATTAGGCGTAGGAAAATCACCGCCGTCAACTTCAGCTTCGAGAACATTAAACTGACCGAGGACACTCCCACCAATCAGTGGATCATCTTCACTGTCTAGAAATACTGTCACGCCTTCTAGAGGCGGCGGTTCGGACAATGTGAAGGTCAACGTGGTCTCGTTACCTTCGGACTCAACTAGCTCTGTTTCACTGATAGTGACACCTACCTCTGGAAGGCTATTCCCACCGCTAGTAGGCGGCGGTACATCATTAACCGAATCGTAGTAAGTAACATTTGTTTCGCCCAATTCTGAAGAAACCTCATAGCCATCTCCAGGTTGTAAGAAGAACGTAACATCTTCAGCGCCATCCGTCTCTAATCCTTCAAACTGATCGTAGAACTCATCTGTATCATGTTGAAACTCTCTCGTAGAATTTCGGTTAGCCCTTTCAAGATTAACGGTCATGGTAGGCTCTTCGATGCGGAGTCGAATACCTGTTGGAATACCATCCTCATTGTAGAAAGCACCTAGCGATTGCCCTCCAATCGTGCTAGGAAGACTATCTTGACCTAGATACGAGATGTAATCAAACAGGTTCGCATTGCTGTTGAGAACCAATTCAATGCCACCTTCTGGAATCTCTCCCTCTGTCTGAATAGTGAAGTTGACACCAGAAATTCCATCAGATTCAACGAACTCTACTACTGCATTAGTAAAATTGCCTTCACTGTCTACAGTGATAGGATTGGCACCCAGAGAAAGGGTAGGAGGATTGATTACATCGAGATTACTAACCGGTGCTGTAGGCATACCGGTCTTGCGAGGATTATCTGGAGTCAACAGATCGATTTCAATTTCGTATCTACCAAACGCCACTCGGTTGTTATCTCCTGACGCAGGAGTCTCAATATCGTAAGCCTGCTCTTCTGTTCCATAAGAAAGCTGTGTAGCGGCGAGATAAGAAGAAACCCCTACATAGTAAACGCCGTCTTTAGAGGCCGTAAATTCTAGATAAGTATCTGTCTCGTTCTCGTTCACCGTCCCATCTTCGTTAAATCCGCCAACACCCCCACCAAATAATTTATCGGGTGCGGCAGGCGTAAAGAGACCTGCTGCCGTGAGTCGATTTCCTTCAGCATCAAAAGCAGCGACACCTGATAAGGAACCATATCGATTATTAACGTCCTGGTTACCTTCAACCTCAAACGTTTCAACCGCAATCGTGTCTCCTGCGCTTAGCTCCAACTTATAGAGATCAACATCTTCGTTGTAGTCAACATATGTATAAGTACCGTCGTCATTAAGATAGCGGTTGCCAATGTCAAAATAGATAGAATCAGCAGTTGAGAATGACGGATTTTCAGCCGTAATTCGAGTATCTATTGCTTTAGAGATAATGTCGCTAGGCTCAGTAGTAATGCCCTGTGGAATATCGCTCCGCGTATCTACTAACTCAAAACTACCACCACTATAATCCTCATTGATTTCGTACCCTTCTCCTGTAGCCAAGCTAAAGCTCGCTGTTTCCCCTGTTTCAGTCTCGCCATCATCGGCGATCGCCAGATTGACTAAAGCCGTATACTCCGTCATCCGCAGGTCAAACCCACCGTCACGAACCGCAGCAATCTCACCCCCCTCAACAGAAACACTCTCCAAGTCAAACTCACTCAGATTCGGCGCATCCACCGAAACAACCAGTCCACCGTCAGGAATCACCCCATTCGTCGCCAAAAAGGCGTGGGCACTCACCGTCCCCTCATCCTCGATCAGGTAGTCCGGCCCGGTAAATAAACTCACCTGGAGTCCTTCAGGCATAGGCGGCTCCGGGGTTGGAGGCTCGGGCATATCCGCAAGCTGGCTGGCCTCATCGGCAAATATCACCGTACTACTCGCTGCTGCCGAGTCAATCGTGTATTCGCTAACGTCGGTAATGTCATTCTGGTCTGCCACCTCTACCTCATCCTGCGTTCTTAGCGACAGCGCCGCCTCTACCCGTCCATCAAACGTCTCGGGCAAAAAAGTATCCGGCTCCAGGTTGTCAAACACATCAATCGTAAAGGTGCCAAACGTCGCGCCTTCCTCAATCGTCAGGGCAAAGCCAGAGTTATCGAAGTTGGTCACTAGGCTAGCAGCGTCGATATTCTCCAGCGTCGGACTGAAGGCAAAACCCGGCAGGTCAAGCCGATTGATAATCTGTTCTACTTCGCTATCGACATACACCTTCAGCCCACCTTCAGGGGCCGGTTCATCCAGGTCAAAGCGGACGGTGAGGGCATTCGCTTGATCTTCGACAAGGGCGTTGCGATCGCCATCAAAGTTCGTGGACGTGGAAAGAGATACTTGGGGCATGGTTTTGGAGTTCCTAAGAAATGATGAGTGATGAATGGAATGTGCTAAATTTGTGTACACATCGGTACACAGCATTCAAGGAGGCGAGCGGCTAATGACAGAGAAGATTGGCATTCGAGAGTTTAGGCAGAACATAGGGACATACGTAGATTCAACCGAGACTATTGCGATATCCCGTCATGGGCAGACGGTGGGTTATTTTGTGCCAGTTCATAAAAAACCGAGTAGGGCGGATGTAGAAGCCTTTATGACTGCGGCGCTTAAAGTGGAGGATCTGCTATCGGAACATGGCATAGACGAGGAAGAAATGGTGGCGGAGTTTGAAAAGATGCGTAAGAACAAGGCATAAGCTGAACTAAAGAAAAAGATGGAGCTGTGAGAAAATGTCCGCTTTGTTAGAAAGAATTACGGTGAACCCGAAGCAGTGCGGCGGTCGTCCTTGTATTCGAGGGATGAGAATTCGCGTCTCGGATGTTTTGGATCTTTTTGCGGCTGGGCTGGATAGTGAAGAAATTTTGGCGGAGATGCCAGATTTGGAGAAAGATGACTTAAAGGCAGCACTCTCCTATGCAGCTCGTAGCGTTGACCATGTGGTGCTGACCGTATGACGCTCTGGATAGATGCCCACCTATCACCAGCCATAGCAACCTGGATCACAGATACGCTAGGCGTAGAGGCAACAGCGCTACGAGATCTCGGCTTGCGAGAGGCTGAAGATCCAGAGATTTTTGATGTTGCAAAAGCAGCAGGGGCAATTGTCATGACTAAAGATAGTGACTTTGTTGATTTAGTTGAACGGCTAGGCCCACCCCCAAAGATTATTTGGCTGACCTGCGGGAATACGTCTAATGCTCGATTACGCGAGATTTTGAGCGTGACCTTGCTCAAGTCTTTAGAACTGCTTAGCACTGGCGAGGTATTAGTCGAAATCAGAGGGACGTGAGGACAACGGCAGCAATTCGGTACAATCAAACCCACCCCGCGATTATCAAAGGCGGGGTGGGTGTTTTTTTGTCTAGATCAAAGCCAGCGCCTCCTCTGGGTTCGAGACATCAGCGACTACTTCAAAGCTGCTCTGCGTCAACGCCGATGCCTGTACGCCGTTGAGAATTGCCAACGTCTCACCACTGCTGGTCACACCTAGCAAGGCATTGTTACCGTCTTGAGTGATGGTCAAGTCAGCGAACATTAGCTCGCCTTCGACCAGGCCAATCCGGTCGATGCCGACCTCAAAATCGAGGATGGTGTCGGTGCCGTCGCCGTTGCCAAAGACGAACAGGTCGCTGCCGCTGCCGTTAGAGAAGTTGTCGCCGACAAGGGTGTCGTTGCCGAGGCCGCCCATGATGATATCGTCACCGTCGTCGCCCCAGATCAAGTCATCACCTGCGTTGCCGCTGAGGATATCGTTGCCAGCTTTGCCGCCAATACGGTCGCTGCCCTCGCCGCCGAAGATGATGTCATCACCGCCAGCAATGTTGTCCTGAGGTCTGCGGTTGTTTAGATCGCCGCGCAGTACATCATTGCCATCGCCACCGAGGATCAGATCATTGCCGAGGCCGCCTGCGATCGCATCAGCACCACCAAGGCCGTCAATGCTGTTGTCAGCATCATCACCCACGAGAGTTTCACCTGCGTCCGTACCCACTGTCTCAAAGTCGTTGAGAGTAAAGGTGATGCTGCTTGCCGTGGGGTCAACCTCGTACACTTCACCGTTGATAAGATCGAAGGTCAAAGACTCTAGCCCTTCATTGGCACCATCATCAAAAACATCGAGAGAGAGAGAAGCGTTGGGGTCTGTGAGCGTAACCAGGGAGCTGCTGCCGCCGCTATCACCGACTTCAGGAAGTCCAGCAATCCCTTCTAGCTCTACTGCTGAGTTGCCGTCTTCATCGAAGATGGCAAACTCGCCCAGCACGCCAAATGTTGGACTATCGACTAGCACCTGCAACCCTTCGGTTGGAATATCACCATCGACCGTAAAGTTGAGTGTGAAGCGATCGCCCTCACTCAGCTCACCGTTATCCACCGAGATCCCAACCGTAGGCCCGACACCCGGCCCACCTTGGCCATCTACTAAGGTGACAGTCCCTGTACTCGCCGCCGCATCTACCGCATAGGTAGAGTCCAAAGATCCGTCATTATCAACAATCGTGAAGGTAAAATCGGTGTCTGCTTCCTCAATCACGTCATTGAGAATCGGCAGCGTAATCGTGCCTGTATTGGCGGTCAGAACAACTTCAAAGGTGCCCGTTGCCGGATCGAAGAAGTCTCCTAACGTAGCGTCGTTAAAGCCGATATCAACTGCACCATCCACTTGGTCAAGAATATCAACGCCACCGTTGATCAAGATAGAAAGGCCATCTTCAGGAATCTCACCGTCTACCGTGAAGTTGAAGTTCACGTTCAAATCGGCATCCTCTTCTGAGCGCACAGCGGGGTCAATTGTGACGCCAACTACCGGCACATTACCGCCTGTGCCATCACCCAACGTTGCCGTTAAGCGATATTCGCCAGGCTCAAAGCCATCAAAAATCCAGCCGCTGCCGCTGCCCTGCACGTTGGGATCGTAGAAGGTGTTGCCCAATACGCTGACGCCCGCGTAGTAAGTCCCTGCTTCAGTCGCTGTGAACTGTAAGTAAGCATCACCATTAGCCTGAAAGACTTCATCAGGAGCGCCATCGTTTTCACTGATGGCTACTTCATTACCCGCCGCGTCGAACACGCGCAAAATCGAGTCTAGCGTGGAGCCTTCTACGCCCGCATCGCCTGTGCCACCGCCATCGACATCGATTGTGATGGTTTGACCTGCCTCTAGGTCGAAGGCGTACATATCCACATCTTCTGTAGAGTCTAGTAAGTTTTCGTAGAAGAGTTCCTCATCCTCGGGGACACCTGGGTTCAATAGGATATCTGTAACTTCAAGTGTTGCTTCGGTGCTAAAGGTAGGATTATCAGCACCTAGACCTGTATCAATGGCTGTTTCAATCGTGTCATTGAATTCATTTTCAGGGTTTTCAGGAGGTTCTCCACCGCCGTTACCTGGATCAGGAATCACCACTGAATCAGGATTGTCAGCAATGGTTAGATCAATTGAGCCGCTATCGGGTGAAACCGTGTAACCATCACCGTTCTCGATGCTAAATGTAATTGATTCGATACCTTCAAGCGCCTGCTCTAGTGTTAGCTGCGGGTTTGTTGTTTCGTCAAAAGCTGAAACTGTTAGCGTTGCTGTCTGCTCAGTTATGCGTAGATAGAATCCGCTGACATCACCGTTAGGAAAGGGTGCATCTGCGCCTGTGATGACGGCGTCAAATACGTTGAATTCGCTGATCACGCCTTCTATCTCGCTATCAACATAGACCAACACACCTTCCGCAGGCGGCGCTTCGCTTAAGTTGAAGGTCAGCGTCGTGGTATTGCCAACAGATTCTACCAGCGCTGTTTCGCTGGCTGTGATGCTTACTTCTAGTGGCGTTGCCGAAGGGGGCACATCGGCTAACGTATCGTAGATAGGCAGTGAGGCCAAAGTGTCAGTCGCCTGATACCCAGCGGATGGCACCAGCGATAGCTCTAGCGTTTCGACGCCGTCGGTCGGCGCAACTTTTTGGCTTTCCAAGTCTAGGGTCAATAGCGCTGTGGTCGCCGTCAGGTTGATCCGTAGCCCAGTAGGATCGCCATTTTCATCGAAGATTGCGCCGAGCACTTCAACGCCTCGACCAAAGCCAGGACTCAGGCGATCGCTCAAATCGAGGTTGCTATTCAAGAAGATCTCTACCCCTTCTTCTGGAATCTCACCTTCTGCCGAGAGCTGCAAAGTGATAATAGACGTTAGATCTAAGCTTTCATCTGCTGAAGCGGTGGATTGAATAAGCGCGTTGGTAACAATTGCATCGTTATTAAGCGTGCTAGGAATTGCGGTGAATGAAACCACAGGGCCCGTGCCATCTCCATCTGGAATCACCGTTGGCTCAACGCCGACTTCCTGATTCAAAGAGAGATTTAGCGTGTACTCGCCGTTGCTGTTGCCACTGCCGCTAGCGACTACGTTTGGATCGTAAGGGTCAGTGATAAAGTCTAAGACGCCGTTCGAGAAGGTGCTGATGCCGACGTAGTAGGTACCCGCTGTATCCGCCGTATATTCTAAGTACGAATCAAAGCCGATTCCTTCGTTGAACAATTCATCAGGGGCAGCTGCGTCATCGTTCTGGGTCAGGTCATTCCCTTCTGCATCAAACAGCCGCACCAGCGTATCAGCCTCAGAGTCAAACTGCTGCGCGTCTGTATCAATCCGCAAGACATCGCCTGCGGCTAGCTCAACCGCATACATATCGACATCTTCAGTCTGGTCGGTGCGGAGCGACAGATCAGAATCGAAGAAGTTACCAGAGATTTCACCCTTGATAGTGACGGTTGTATTGTCTGCCGAAAGCCCAGTGACTTCAGCCGTCGCGATCGTGTCGTTTTGTCCGGTCTCTTCTAGCGGCGCAACAGGTGCGTCCTCAGGCACATCAACAATCGTGAACGTGCCGCTACTCGCCTCAGGATCTACTTGGTAGCTGGCATCTTCATCCGGTTCTACCAGCGTAAAGACCGCTTCTTCAAGCCCCTCAGTCACGCCATCATCAGCAACTGGCAGGCTGATAGTGGCAGTTTGATCAACAATCGTAAACTGTAGCTGCTCAGGATCGCTTTCTAGTACCTGCAAGTCTGTAATACCAGATAGCTCAACCGCACTGGCATCAAAATCAGCCAGTCCAGACGTTTGTACAGTCACCGTCACACCGTCTGCAGGCGGCGCAGAGCTGAGGCTAAAAGTATGAACAGACACTGTTCCTTCTGTTTCTATTAGCACCTCAGGAGACGTTTCTAGGCCAACCTGAACCTTAGAGTCATCGCTCTCTTGCACCAGAATAGAGACTTCTCCAGCCCCTTCTGCAATCGTATAGCCAGGCAGCGGCTGAAGCGCCACGCTGACCTGCTCTAGGCCCTCAACAGTTTCATCTACCCGAGCCTGGAATGTGACGCTAGCGTTGGGCTCTGTAATTTTAAAGAAGAAGCCGCCCGCACCACCGTCCGGTGCTGGGAAAGAACCGCCAGTCGTCGTCGCATTCAGCAGATCAAAATCAACAATGCCAGCAAACTGATTGTTAGAGACAAAAACAACCAGGCCCTCCGCTGGAATATCTCCATTCACCGTGAAGTTGAGCGTGCCGGTATCGCCGCCTTCTGTCAAAGTGCCGGTATCGCTGACAAAGTCCATACCCACTTCGGGCGGATTTTCTACCGCAGGCACCTGAGAGATATCAGCATAAAGTCTGGCTACAGCAGGTGTCGGAGCAGGGGTATAGCCCTCGCCGTCAGCCAAAGAAAAAGTCACGTCGGCGGGCATGTCATCCGCTGTTTCATCGGGCCTAGTTAGCCCCGTCGTAAAGTTCACCACGGCGTTGCGATTGTCTAGCCGCACCTGTAAACCCGTCGCCAAACCCTCATCAGAATAGAGCGCCCCAACAACTTCGCCACCAAAGGCCGTAGGAACAAAGTTCGCACCCTGAATAAACTGCGTGATATCTGGCAAATCTGTCTCGATATCGACGATTAGGCCGTCTTCTGGCACAGGCTCGCTGGTGCTCAATAACAAAGTTAGAACCGGCTGACCACTGCCCGACTCGATGAGATTGGGCGTCACCAATTCACCTTCATCGCCAAAGGTGCCTGATATCAGATCAAGCGTTACGGTCGGTTCGCTCGCCTCAACAGGATCGGCGATATTCAGCGTAATGCTGCTAGCTGCCTCATCTACTTCATACGCCTCGCCATCAATCACCTCAAAGGTGAAAGATTCTGTTGCTTCATCTTCATCGGCCCCTTCATCGAATACGGGCAGAGTTAGCGTTGCGGTTGGCTCAGTGAGCGTAATGAAAAAGCCACTGTCCCCATCGGCAGGCGTGGGGAATCCGTCAATGCCATCGCTAATGTCAATATTTGCCACGTCAAACTCAGTCAGACTTCTGAGCTGAGCGCCCGCGCTGGCGACATCATTCACTAATACCTGTACGCCCCCTTCAGGAATCTCGCCGTCTACGGCAAAGGTCAGCGTGATCGACTCGCCCTCAGTCACATCTGTTTTATCTACAGTAAGGCCAACCGTCGGCCCGGCAGGCTGCGGCTCATCAGAAATATTCAGCACAATGCCACTAGCCTCTGGGTCTACTTCGTACTCTTCACCATTGGCGAGGTCAAACGCCAGTTCTAGCGGCTCTTCGGCAATGATGTCATCGAATACATTGAGAGCAATCGTTGCCGTCGGCTCGGTGATGGTGATAAAGAAGCTACCGCCGCCGCCATCGCCGACACTGGGCAAGCCTTCAATTCCTGTGGTTGTAATGTTGCCCAAGTCTGCTAAGTCAAACTGACCGAGCGCTCCGGCGACTGGGCTTTGTACCAGTACCTCCACGCCTTCTGCTGGAATATCTCCATCGACTGTGAAAGTCACAACCAGCGGATCGCCTTCGGCCAAGTCAGTGGGTGAGACAGAGATCCCAACCGTCGGGCCGACGCCTGGGCCACCATTATCATCGGTGATGGTTAGTAGCGTAGAGTTTTGATCTGGATCTACCGTATAGCCCTCGCCGTCGGCAAGCTGAAAGTCAAAGGTTTGAGCGCCTTCTTCTAGGGCATCATTCGCAATCGGTAAGACGAAGGAGGCACTCGGTGCGCTCAACAAAATTTGGAGACGACCTGTCTCCTCATCAAAGTCAACAATCTCCGACTCAACAAACTCAGGGCCTGGATCAGCCGCGAACTGCTCGGTGAAGGCGATAACATCGTTGTCACCGAGCGTATCAAAGTTGATCGTGATGCCGTCTTCAGGAAAGTCACCGGTAACAGTCCACTGCCAGACAACCTGAGCGTCTGCGTCTTCCTCAGAAACATTCGCGGGGATAGCTTCAAAGCTCACCACAGGCGGCTCGCCCGTAGGGGGTGTTCCCCCTTCAGCATCACTGATATTGAGCGTAAAGCCACTGGCCTCCGAATCGACTCCATACGCCTCACCGTCAATGAGTTCAAAGGTAAACGACTCATTCGCTTCGTCCTCATCCGCACCTTCGTCGAATACAGGAATGGTGAGGGTAGCGGTGGGTTCTGTTAGCGTTACAAAGAAACCGCTGTCGCCATCAGCAGGCGTAGGCGCACCCGAAATTCCTGTTAGCTCAATGTTGGCCACATCGAACTCAGTTAAGCTTCTGAGCTGACCTTGAGCGCTAGCGATGTCATTGACAAGGACTTGTACGCCCTCCTCGGGGATCTCTCCGTCTACCGCAAAGGTGAGCGTAATAGACTCGCCTTCTGTAACCTCTGTTTTGTCCACCGTGAGGCCGACTGTCGGCCCTGCGGGCTGCACGTCATCGGAGATGTTCAGCGTGATGCTAGGGTTGGCAGCGGCCACTTCGTACTCTTCACCATTAGCAACAGTGAACGTAATCGGCAGCGGCTCTTCTGCCAGAATGTCGTCGAAGACATCTAGCGTAATCGTGGCGGTAGGCTCCGTCATGGTAATGAAGAAACTGCCGCCGCCGCCATCACCGACGGTAGGTAGCCCCTCAATGCCAGTGGTGGTGATGTTGCCCAAATCAGCCAGGTCGAACTGTCCTAGTGAACCAGGGACATCACTTTGCACCAGCACCTGAACGCCTTCTGCTGGAATCTCTCCTTCAGCAGTAAACGTGATAGTTAAGGTATCGCCCTCAGCCAGCTCAGTTTCAGACGTAGAGAGGCCGATAGTAGGGCCAACACCGGGCCCACCGTTATCATCGGTAATGGTAAAGAGCCCGCCGTTCGTCTCTGGATCGACGGTGTAGCCTTCGCCCTCTGCGAGCTGGAAGTCAAACTCTTGTGTGCCTTCTTCGAGAATGTCATTAACGAAGTAAAGCTTGAAAGACGCTTCGGGTTCGGACAGTAGAATATTGATTCTGCCGGTTTCATCATCAGAATCAACAATCTCTGCGTTGATAAATTCTGCCGGAGGGTCAGTGGCAAACTGTTCGGTAAAGGCAAACGCGCCTTCGCCGCCTGATGTATCTAGGTTGATTGTGATGCCGTCTTCAGGGAAGTCGCCTGCCACTGTCCATTTCCACTCAACCAGGTTGTTCTCGTCTTCTTCGGAGAAGGTGGCAGGCACTGTTTCAAAGCTGACGACGGGGTCGCCTGTAGGTGGAGGGTTGGGCGCGGCCACCGCTTCAATGACGACACTGCCCGTGTCGCTGCCGCCGTTGCCGTCGCTGACGGTGTAGGTAAAGCTGTCCTGCTCTCCAGTGCTGAAACCGTCGGTAGGAGTGTAGGTAAAGGAGCCGTCGGCGCTGAGATCGACGGTGCCGTTAGTAGGGGTATCTGCGATCGCAACCGTCAAATCATCGCCATCAGCATCGCTATCATTCGCCAACACACCGTCAGCCGCGTTCACGGTTAGCTCAGTCGGCAGTTCAGCGCCTTCCACCCCCGGAATGATAGCCTCATAAACATCGTCAGTCGCCACGGGCACAGCATTCTCAATCACCGTCGCCTCATTGACATTAAACACTAAGGTGTAGTCGCTAGTGCCCTGAAGCTGCTGTATAGCAAAAGTGTAGGTGCCAGCAGGCAGCGGACCTTCAAAGCCTTGCCCGCCGAAGCCAGGGCCATTGGAGCCGTTACCAAGATTGTCTAAGATATCGGTGCCGACAGCGCTGACGCCAACCAGGGAATACCCCAAATATTCGCCTAAGTCGGCGCTGTTATCGAGGGGCTCAGTAAAGGTTGACCCCTCCTGCACGCCAACAAAGGCAACATCTGACTGAGAATAAGACGCTAGCTCAATAGACGCTAGCTGGAGTCCGTCAGGAACGGTGACCGTTACATATTCTTGATCGCCATTGCCTGTACTGGCAGACAGCCGGGTTTCTCCGTTTGAAAGCGCTAGTGCTAACGGACTGCCGGGATTATCAGAAATCTCTCCGTCGATGGCTTCATCGTAGTCACCATTACCAGTTGGTGGCTCAGAGGGTAGCTGGTCGGCGGTGTCGGCAAATAGGACAGTGGTTGTCCCGGCGGCAGGATCGATGGTGTAGTCACTGAGATCCATGATGCTGGTCTGATCGACTGCTTCGATCTGGTCAGCGGTTTTGAGCGAAAACCCAGCCTCTACCAATCCATCAAAGGTCTCAGGCAGAAACGTGTCGGGTTCAGGATTGTCAAAAATATCGATAGTAAATGATCCCGTAGTCGCACCTTCGTCGATGGTGAGAGCGAAACCAGAGTTATCGAAGTTGCTGCTGACCGAGCCGAGGCTGATGTTTTCTATCTGCGGATTAAAGGCAAAACCAGGAAGATCTAACCGGTTGACAATCTGCTCTACATCGCTATCAAGATATAGACGCAAACCGCCAGCGGGGGCTGGTTCGTCTAGCGAGAAGGTGAACGTGAGCGACGTTCCTTGGTCTTCAACTAGGGCATTGAGATCGCCATCAAATGAGGTTGTTGTTGACAGGCTAACTTGAACCATGATGATTTTCTAATGTTATGGGGATAGGGGGGCTTTGCCATCTTTGAGCGGGCAGCTAAAGCGGAGGAATGAATGGAAAAGATGCACGTGCGATCGCCACCGCCGAATGTCAGCCGAATGAAAAACGCGCACTGCAACAAAGGCTGCCAGCATCGATGCCAGCTACCTCACAGCGCTATGTAGTCAACGACAGTTTGGTCGGTGATAGAGTGGATGAGCGGTTTGTTTTTGCTTAACTACTAACTTCTGTCTGCTATTGACACCTTTCTATTGATACTTAGTATCAATAAGGTGCTTAATTATCCTATAACGAATTCATGACACGTAGTCACTGCCCGTTTGTTAAGTTCTTATAAAGTCAGTATGTATGCCTCTATTAGACCAACTGGTAGACCAACTGAGCCATATATCAGCTGAAGGCCCAGTCACACCCAGTTGAGGTGGCATGATTACATGAGTAACTGTTGAGATTTGATATCAATAACTTCTGTCAACATTGCTGGACAGTCAGCAACAGAGTTGCAAACGTTGCAAATGTTGTCGACTACCCAGCTCACTCCAGTGTCGAATTAGGCTCTGACCCAGGTGTTTTGGCTAGGGCGAGCCCATGATCTGGTAGGCGCTGTTCGACCTCGCGAAGCTGACCAAATCCATAGCCGCCTATCCCCACAAGTGCCATTATCGCCGCGCTAATGGCATACATCAAAGCCATGCCACTGCCAGCGCTGCTGCCAAATAGCGGAGAGAACACCGCCGAGAGGATACTTTGCGATCGCATCGCCGGTTCAAAAACGCGATCGGCCAGCGGGCCAGCAATCAGCGGGGCGATCGCACCCACACCCAGCCCAATCATCTGATCGGCTGCCAGCACCCGCCCCTGCAAATCCGGCGGCACCTTGGCATACCAAATCGCATTGCTAGAGCTGTAGAATAATGGAATCGCCAGCGTCGCGGCAAAATGCGAGAACATCCACACCAGCGGCGTTTGCCCCAAGGCCAGAACAACCTTGAAAAGTCCCGTAATCACAAACCCCAGCAGCATTCCATGAATTCGCCGCTTGAATCCACCGCTGATGCCCAATAGCAACGCCCCCAGCACGCCGCCTACCCCAGCCGCCGTCGTCACCCAGCCCAACACCTGAGCATCGCCACCCGATCTGGCCAATATCATCGGATTGTAGAGCGCCTTGCCCACGTCGCTAGGAATGGCAAAGCAAGAGAAGGCGATCACCATCGCGATCAAACCCGGCTTGCTCCAGATATAGCGAAAGCCAAAGGTGAGATCCTGCCAGCCCATCACCGTGGGATTGTCGCTTTTGGTGGGGTTGGGAATGGTGGCTAGTGCCAAAACCACAAAGGCAATGCCAAATGTCGTTAAATCGATGGCGATAATGCCCGTTAGACCAATTACCGGATACAGACTGCCCGCCAAAATAGGAGAGAAAATTGCGCCCGAATAGCCGACCGCTGCCACCATGCTTTCAGCGCGGGTGTAGTTTTCTTTTTCGACCAGCAGGGCGATTGAGGTGGAATAGGCTAGGGACTGAAGCTGACCAAAACAGCCGTAGAGGGTTACTACTACAT
>NZ_JADEXO010000236.1 GCF_015207105.1 cf. Phormidesmis sp. LEGE 11477 | reverse complement strand
CGTATGTTCTGTCGCATTCGGGGCTACATCTCGACCATGAGAAAGCAGCATCAACCCTTACTCGAAGCCCTCACAGGGGCCTTCACCAAAAATCCTACCTTTCCACTACTTCAGCCTGAGTAGTTACCCATTCTTTATAATTAGTTCTAGAGCACTAATCTCCTCTAGCGAGCATTTTTTCCTGTTTTTATTTTTGTTAAGGCAATTGTTTAAACTTTCTATATATGCTTGGAGTCCGTACGATCTGTTTGCTGCTCCATATTTATAGATGCCAATTCGACATAGAACTTGAAGAATTATGATGGCTGGCAGGCAGCTAAATGCCGCAAAGATATTGTCATTCACGGCTCCGAATGTTATCCCTAGCGCGGCATTGAGAAAGATAAGACCTTGAAAAGAAAACTGCGTGAAACACGATTTAGCTTCCCCAGCCTCTTTTCTAAGAACATCAATTATTTTGTCAGATGGGTCTGTTGTTCTTTCCGCAACATAATTATCTTCTGGCTTCATTAAACTTTGTCGTGCATTTTACATATGAATTAGGGAGCATACTATATTTTGATAGCCTTGACTATGCTCTCGTGTGAAGATTCTTTTGTCTGTAAATGAAGTGTCACAGAAGTTAGCATATTCTGTAAGGCTAGTAAGTGTGTGCGAAAACTTGTAGCTGTTCTCCGCACAGACGTGACGGCGAATTGAAAAATCTCATCATGTCTTTTGAAGTTCAAGTTAGTCACCTGGTAAAGACTAGCCGACGAACCGATGAGATTTGTTTGGCGGCAGCACTGCCGTATATTAGATGTAGGAGAAGGAGAGCGGAAACCGGTGGAAAAAGCCCGAAAATTTCTTCAATCTTCGCCAGAGCGTAGACCTTCTAAATTTTGAGTACAGAGTGTGCAAAAAGTTGTGAGAAAGTCTGAAAACTGGTGTGATCCTTGCTCAAGAGTACGTTTTCTAGGTGTCGAAATCGGAGATTGTCACTCATAGCTAACACCAGTATTCGGGATGGAACTCTCATAACGCTAGTCATGCACTTGCAGCGAGTTTTGCACAACTGCCTATCCGCGCAAGATCGCTGCCTCGTACTGCGCCTTAAACTCACCGCCGAAGCCGTCTGCTTCAATACGACGAACCAGCGATTGAATAATCGGCAGGGCAACAGCGATAGTAGCTGAGTTCTTCAGAATAGAATCTACCGCGTTGTAGAAGCGAACATAGTGGTGTTCGCCTGCACTCATTGTCCTGGCACCCCGACGAATATTGTCAGTGCCCACTTCCCATACGATGTTCTCTGTGCTGTTGCTGCCGCCCTTAGAATGAGGATGGATGTGACTACCGTGCTTGTCTGATAGGAACACACGGATGTCCCACTCGCTCACGCCTAGCTTAGACGTGCCAGGAATCTTATCGAACAGCCCCATGATGTCCGCCTCTGAGCGAGGCGCATCTTCCAGTCTGATCCCAGCTGTTTGCAGCCGACGCGCTAACTTCGGCATCTCTTCAGCGAGCGCCTGGGCCGTGCGCGGTAGGTCTTTCAAGGCATTAGCTGTGACCATACCAGAGGTGCCAAGCGCAACGATTTCGCTCTGCCAGTTTGAGATGGCTGCTTCTACCGCGCTCGATAGCAGCTGCTCAGTGTCCTCTACTGA
The DNA here is from genome assembly GCF_015207105.1 of cf. Phormidesmis sp. LEGE 11477. Lineage (GTDB taxonomy): Bacteria > Cyanobacteriota > Cyanobacteriia > Phormidesmidales > Phormidesmidaceae > Phormidesmis. Next base: position 740 of record NZ_JADEXO010000236.1, on the reverse strand, counting down.
CTGCTGAGCAGACTCGACCGCCGCTTTTAGTTTCGTAGCGCCCGCTGCTGTGTTTTCCTAGGCGCGATCGCCCTCCTTTTTTCTATTCAATCAGTGCTCATCGTTTAGCCTTTTCATCTACACATAGCAATGAGAATGGTAGTTAGCTGAGAGTTTGATTTCTCCTTTCAATGCGATCTTCATTATCAATGCGATCGCCAGTGCTTCATTCCATCCACAGTGTGATCGCCACACCCTTATGTACGATTGCTTTCACCCTGAGATTCGTGCTCTGGACTGAGCTGTGTGCCTGCTACCGTTCCTGTCCGCCCTGCCGCTTTCCCGACGCCACAGACACAGCCAACAACGCCGATGCTTTGGCTCATAGGCGCAGACCAATCGCAATCACCCCAATGCCGTGGATGATCGCTGCTTTAGATTCGATCTAGAGGGCAGTCGTTCAATAGCTAGAGTTTGATAGCTGGCTTTCGGCCTTTCTGGTTTGATGGTCGAGCGATCACCCCTATCTCTCTGCCGTCACTGATTGGGCTGAAGGGGTGGAGTTCTAGAGCGGAGTGTAATTGCTGCCAGCGCTTACCTGTTTGTGATGAGGTGATTACCTGTAATCACATTTGCTAGAGTGTGAGATCGCCCTCAGTCATGCGGTACTGCCGTTGTTGTTGCTGTCGCCAGGTGGAAGAGCGGTGTGGTGTTGGTTGGTACCGAAGCGCTGTCATACATTTCGCAATTACGTGATGACT
>NZ_JADEXO010000235.1 GCF_015207105.1 cf. Phormidesmis sp. LEGE 11477 | reverse complement strand
ATGATATCCAAGTTATATAAGTGTCACCATCCAATAAAGCCATAAACGATTTAATACAAAAAAAGGGCATCATCTTACGATAATACCCTTTTATAATAAACTGGCAACGACTTACTCTCCCACCTGTTACGGCAGTACCATCAGCGCTGACGGGCTTAACTTCTCTGTTCGGAATGGGAAGAGGTGGACCCCGTCGCTATAATCACCATAAAATTTGCCTATATCCAACTTAGTTGGACAGGACTTAATGTCTTGACATTAAAAATGAAAGATTCACATGAAAAACGCGAGTTTATCGAAACGCTTCAAAAAAGTTTACGAGTAATTAGTACTGCTCAGCTTTGACATTACTGCCTTTACACCTGCAGCCTATCTACGTCCTAATCTAGAACATCTCTTAAAAGAAATCTCATCTTGTAGTGGGTTTCGCACTTAGATGCTTTCAGTGCTTATCCCTTCCCAACGTAGCTACCCAGCAGTGCTCCTGGCGGAACAACTGGTACACCAGCGGTTAGTCCAACTCGGTCCTCTCGTACTAAAGTCAGATCTACTCAAATTTCTTACGCCCACAACAGATAGGGACCGAACTGTCTCACGACGTTCTGAACCCAGCTCGCGTGCCACTTTAATGGGCGAACAGCCCAACCCTTGGGACCTTCTCCAGCCCCAGGATGTGACGAGCCGACATCGAGGTGCCAAACCCCCCCGTCGATATGAGCTCTTGGGGGAGATCAGCCTGTTATCCCCGGAGTACCTTTTATCCTTTGAGCGACGGCCCTTCCATACAGAACCGCCGGATCACTATATCCTAGTTTCCTACCTGCTCGGCTTGTAGGCCTCACAGTCAAGCACCCTTATGCTATTGCACTCTGCGCACGGTTACCAAGCGTGCTGAGGGTACCTTTGAAAGCCTCCGTTACTCTTTTGGAGGCGACCACCCCAGTCAAACTACCCACCACACACTGTCTCCCTTTCGGGGTTAGGCATCAGATAAATAAAGGCTGGTATTTCACCAACGACTCCACCACGCCTGACGACGCAGCTTCAGAGTCTCCCAGCTATCCTACACATCATTTACCCAATACCAATGTGAAGCTATAGTAAAGGTTCACGGGGTCTTTCCGTCCCGTTGCGGGTATCCGGCATCTTCACCGGAACTACAATTTCACCGAGCTCATGGTTGAGACAGTACCCAGATCGTTGCACCATTCGTGCAGGTCGGAACTTACCCGACAAGGAATTTCGCTACCTTAGGACCGTTATAGTTACGGCCGCCGTTTACTGGGGCTTCAGTTCAATGCTTCTCCGAAGATAACATCCCCCCTTAACCTTCCAGCACCGGGCAGGTGTCAGGCCGTATACATCCTCTTTCAAGTTCGCACAGCCATGTGTTTTTGATAAACAGTCGCCTGGGTCTTTTCACTGCGTCCTACCGAAGTAGGAGCCCCTTCTCCCGAAGTTACAGGGCTATTTTGCCTAGTTCCTTAACCATGAATCACTCGAGCACCTCAGGATTCTCTCCTTGACTACCTGTGTCGGTTTACGGTACGGGCACCTTTATCCTAGCCTTAGAGGTTTTTCTTGGAAGTCTGCTTAGGCACACTATCCACGCATCCGAAGATTTGTGGTACTATCAGGTTCAGCAAGATCTGCGGATTTACCTACAGTCCTTATACCTACACCCTTCAACGTACTATTCCGTCAGTACGCGGTGCTTTCACTACTCCGTCACCCCATCGAAAATAAAGGTGGTACTGGAATATTAACCAGTTGTCCATCGACTACCCCTTTCGGGTTCGCCTTAGGTCCCGACTAACCCCCGGCTGATTAGCATTGCCGGGGAATCCTTAGTCTATCGGTGGGCAGGTTTCTCGCCTGCCTTATCGTTACTTATGCCTACATTTGCTCTTCTCTACTCTCCAGCATGACTCGCGTCACACCTTCGTCGTCTAGAGAATGCTCCCCTACCATCATAAATGATCCTAAGCTTCGGTATTGTACTTGATGCCCGATTATTATCGATGCTCTGCCGCTCGACCAGTGAGCTGTTACGCACTCTTTAAATGAATGGCTGCTTCCAAGCCAACATCCTGGCTGTCTAAGCAGCTGAACCTCCTTAGTTCAACTTAGTACAAATTTAGGGACCTTAGCTGTAGGTCTGGGTTCTTTCCCTCTCGGACTCGGACCTTAGCACCCAAGCCCTCACTGCGGAATATATTTATCAGCATTCGGAGTTCGTCTGGATTTGGTAGGATTTGACTCCCCCTAGTCCAATCGGTAGCTCTACCTCTGATAAACTAACTTCCACGCTGCTCCTAAAAGCATTTCGGGGAGTACGAGCTATCTCTCAGTTTGATTGGCCTTTCACCCCTACCCACAACTCATCCAAAGAC
>NZ_JADEXO010000140.1 GCF_015207105.1 cf. Phormidesmis sp. LEGE 11477 | reverse complement strand
ATTCCTAACTAAGCTTTGCTCTCACTTTGAGGCTAGCTAGCACTAGTCAGTTGCCCTCTAACAGATTCACCCAAGAGCCATACTCAGGAGTCATGTATTGTCGTCTTCTACAGCTGAAGTTTTGTGTAGGAATACGCTGAATACTCTCGGGTTGCCAATTTCGTCAGGCGCTACATTGAGCGTACTTTAGAGCGTACTTTGGGAGGCGGTTTTGTGTTCGACGTGGCTTTTGAAGAATTGGGCGAGGCGGATTTACAGCTAGGGTTGGCGATCGCACTGACGATAGGAATTTGTGCGATCGCCTTCAAAGCTATCCCGCTCATGTCTCGCGCTGTATTTAGTCAACTACAGGTCTCAGCCGCCATCTACAAGGACGTGGTCGAGCCTAATCAAACACTATTAGCGACTGTCCTTGGCTTGAGCGTTGCCGATGTACTGATTGACTCTTTGCTCTCGAATGCAAAGCTCTACACGCTAGTTGAGATTCCGCTGAGCTTGCTGGTAGGCGGGCTCGTAATCTGGCTAATCTTTCGCCTGGCTAGGCTCTTTTTTGACATCTATCTGCTCAACGCCGCCGTACAGGCCGACCGTAAGATTAACAGCGAAATTCTTATTCTCGGTAGGGTCACGACTGTCGTAGGCGGCATTATTATCGTTGCCATCGTCTTCGGCCAGACTCATCAGATTAATGTAGTGGGTCTAGTTGCCAGCCTGGGCGTAGGCGGATTAGCCGTTGCCTTTGCGGCCCAAAAGACGCTCGAACAGGTAATTAGCAGCATTATCTTGTACATCGATCGTCCGTTTATTGTTGACGACTATATTGGCTTACCTGATGGGACTTTCGGGCAGGTAGAGTCGGTTGGCTTGCGCTCTACCAAAATTCGTACGTCTGGTAAAGGTACGCTGGTTGTAGTGCCCAACAACATGCTGACTCAAGTGGCGATTGAAAACTTTACCGATGCCAAGAAAGTGATGTCGATTGTGTATCTGAAGTTTTATCGGGCGATCGCCAGTGATGAAAGAGCGCTCATTCGCCAGGTGATTCTAGAAAGTACCGAGGGCATCTTTGGTATCGACTATCGCAGTACAAATATCACTTTTGTGGAGCCAGATAGCGTTTCTGAAGTGACTGAGACCAGGGCTCAAGTCACCTTTTTTATTTTGGGATCTGGAGAAGTTTCTATGGAGCTGCGTCGTCAGCTATTAGACGCGGCTAGTCGAAATGTCGCCCAAAAGCTTAAAGAGTTCGGTATCGCCTTCGATATAGAAGCGCAAAGGATCAATGTCGATTCACCTATCACTATTTAAACCGCTTTAGTTAAACCGCTTTAGACCTGGCTATAACAATCCGCACTTATTCCAAGCGTTCTACATGGACACTCTTCTTTCAGCATTAAAAGAGATTTTTCAGATTGATCGCGATGCACAGCTTCTCCTAACTCGGTTAGCTATTCAGCTTGGACTGTTTGTCTTTTTCGTCTTGCTCTCAGCAGCTATTGGCCAAGGCACGCCAGCATTGATCCGACTGTTTTTTCATAAAGCGGCACCGGACAAGGTCGCTAACGGTTATGACGCGCTGATAAAACCACTTCAGCCACTGCTGCGAGTCACTGGCACGCTGATTTTAATCTCGCTAAGTCTTAGCCTACTTCAAGAGTATCAAGGACTCTATGAATTCCTTAGCTTCTTCGTTACACTAGCGACTGTCATCAGCGTGGCCTGGCTATCGTCGCGCCTATTTCGTCAATTTGTGCGTGTCTACGGCATTGATTTAATGCGCCGCGCAAATCTAGAAGTAGATGAAATGCTGCTAGTGGTAGAAACCTTGATAAACGTCGCCATCGGCGTGGTTGCAGTCATTGCCTTTGCCCAGAATCAAGGCGTTAGCCTAGTCGGACTGATCGCTGGTTTTGGCATTGGTGGTGCTGCGATCGCCTTTGCTGCCCAAAAGACATTAGAGCAGCTGATCGGAACGGTCGTTCTATATCTCGATCGGCCCTTTGTTCCAGGCGATCATATCCGCGTGAGCCTTAATCCTCATGCTGACGATGTCTATGGCCGCATTGAATCTATTGGCCTACGTTCAACTAAGCTGCGCTCAGCGGCCAAAAACACGCTAGTAATCATTCCTAACTCGACGATGGCCAATCTGGATATTGAAAACATCACTCGGGGTAAAAAGGTCATGGTGCTGCTCTATCTTGACTTTGTTCGAGTTTTAGATGAAAGAGAGCAAGCTCTGGTACAACAGGTGGTCAAAGAAAGCACAGATACCCTGTTTGGCATCGATCCAGGCAGTACCAAAATCAGTTTGTTCAAGCTAGATGATCGATCTGGTTCACGGGCACGCGTTACCTTTTTTATTCTCGGCTCTAGCGAAAACTCGATTCAGCTACGCAAAAGATTATTGGAACTCGCTAACGCAAAAATCTCTGCCAAACTGCTGGAATACAACATTCAATTCACCGTCGAAGACCCGACTGTTTATGTCGATTCTCCGGTCACGATCTAGAATCACCCCACCGGGTACCCCTATTCACGGCTCAGATCGTTCATCTTTAACAAACGTTAAAAGGAACGAACACATGCTACTTTCGACATTTGAACTACTGCTAAAGCCCATTACACCCAATCCAGGCACTGTTGCCGGATCAGATCGCGGTATTCTTCAAGGATATTTTTTGAATGTCGCTAATCCTACCAACCGCAATCTGCGAATTCGTCTGAGATTCAATGCAACGACCCCCTCGATTAACCCAACAGAACTTCTAAACATACTAGACACAGGGGGCACCAACAACTTTGCAGGAAGTTTGGTCGCAGATGGGCCTAATCGATTTAGATATGATTTTGGGCTAAGCGCTGGCGACACAGGCTTGTTCATTTTGCAGCCTAACATTCTCAGCCTCGATCCAGCAGCGGATCAAGTAGAAGTCAGAGGCTTTGTTGAAGTCTTTATTCTAGTTCCCTTCTTTTGTAGAAATCCTAGTCCACTACTGCTTACCCCCGAACATCGCGGCACATTCCTGTCCTCTCCCGGCGGCAACGGAGAATTCGACCAGCTAGCCGTGTCTCTCCCGACGGCCACAGGCGCAAGTCTGATGGAAGTTGACACCATTTCTAGCTTTCCGCCCTTTCCGAACCCAAACCCGATTCCTTTCCCCAGACCTATTCCCAACCCTATCCCCTTCCCAATTCCTACGCCCACTTTGCCTGTGACCCCTGGTCTAATTGACAGTAACGGGGCTGAGAACGCCTCCGTGCAGCCAGATCTGGCACAGATTTTGACCGTCATGGCAGAGCGGATTGAGTCTATTGAAAACGGCCTAGCGGTCAGTCAACGCTAAAGTCGAGCTGAAGATAACCCGTACTTGATCCGTTACTGACTATCTTTTCTACAAAAAACTGTGAGAGCAAGGCAAGGGATATCTCCCCTAAAAGCTGAGAGGGGTATTCCTTGTATTCTGCTACGCAAAACTATAGAAGCTAGCATTATGAAAGACTTAATAAAAGAGTCGGCCCGGCTCAATTTTCGCTTTTTTCCGACTAGGTTTACTTGGGCCGCGATTCATCCTCAGCCGATCGGCGTTGTGTATTTCGTTGGGGGTGCTTTCTTTGGCACTTTTCCGACATTGTTCTATCGCTTCTTGCTCAAGCGTCTTTTCTACAAAGGCTATACCGTTGTCGCGCTGCCATTTCGATTTTCGTTTCGCCATTGGTCAGTAGCGCTAAGTCTGCTTGAAAATCAGGACAGTATTCGCCAAGAAGTTGAAGAAGAAGCTAGAAAGCAAGGGTTTGAAACTGCCTTGTATGCACAAGCGTCGGGAGCTGACATTCCAAAGATAAAAGAGTATTGGGTAGGTCACAGTTTAGGATGCAAATACATTGCCCTAATGGAGCTGTTGACCGACTTTGAGATCTTCGAGAAGTACAACGCTCTGCTTCACTGCGTTAAACCCAGGCAGGCCCAGCGGATTGATGAGCTGGTTGATAAATCGCCGCTGATGACCATATCGCTGTACAACCAGCCTTCTATCTTGCTAGATCCGGTAATTTCAGATTTAGATAATGCAGTTCCAATCAAGTCTCTGCAACGGTTCTTTAGTCGTCTAGTTCAGGTTTTGCCTTCTCGCGAGGAGACGTTTTGTTTGATCGAACACTCGAATTTGTTTTCACTGACCTCAATCATCGCCTTCGACAGCCAGGTCGCTAAAGAATCGGTGGACGAGCTAAAGCAGATATTAGAACGGCGGCTGCTCAACTTTCGTGCTCTTTCAGTCGAAGCTTCACGGCTAGGCAAACATCTGGCTCCTTTGGGGATGAGCTCTGGCAGTCAGGCCATCGTAGAAGCCGTTGCCGACGAACTTGAGAAAGCCAAAATCGGGTAGCTTTCGTGGCGTAGGGATGCTCAGAAATACCGCCTAAATCGCAGGCACACGTAATTTTATTGGTTGTAGAAGGCGGGGGAGCCTCGGAAAATGCGATCGCGACGAGCTAGGCTTACCCAAATAGTCACTCTTACCGGCAGATACACTACTGGAAAAGTATGATTAGAGGAGAGAATGCGTGGGTAACGTCCTGACGGTCGATGGATTTCGATTCTTCATACCACCCAATGACCATGAGCCCGACCACGTGCATGTTGAGAAAGGTGACTTCGCAACTAAAATCGATATATCGGGAGATCAGGCTGTATTGATGAAAGGGGAGAAAACTAGGCGCGCTGCCAAAGATCCGAAGCTAAAGAAAAGAGCACTACGTCTAGCAAACGATAACTTGCAAAAGCTGAAAGCTGAATGGAGAGAGCGGCAATGACTCTGACAACCCAGATAGCACCTGGCATAGAGAAAGGAGTAGAACCCTCAGCGACTCGCTATCTAGCGCAGAGCCGAGAGCTAGAGATCAGGTTCAATACAGGTGCTCGTTATCGCTGGCCAGTAGAGTCCTTACAAATGAGAGAGAAAACTGCTAATGGCTGGCAAGATATCCCGACCCCAACAGACGAACAGCTAGCTAACGTCCGTCTGTGGCCACACAAGGAAGTTGTAGAGTTTACTGACATTGAGCAGTGCTTCGAAATCGCTGCGTTGATGCGTGGGCAGCTGGGTTCTAAGCAGTGGATGGAAAAGCTGCTAAGTCGCTAATGAGCCTTTACCGCTCTAAATCGCAGGCACACGTAATTTTATTGGTTGTAGAAGGCGGGGGAGCCTCGGAAAATGCGATCGCGCTGCCCCTGAGAAAGCCGAGAAGATCCGTTTGACTGGTAGGCAACTGGAATCTCTTGAATGTCTTCGTTGGTCGAACTCGACAGCGGCATAAACGAATGATTGGCTCTATCGTAGGTGAGTACAGAGCCATCGACGATGTTATAGATCCAGCCGTGGAGCTGGACTTCGCCTCTGTGTAGATGCGATCGCACCGAAGGATACGTCTTCAGATTATCAATCTGGGTCAGCACGTTTTCTGCAACCAGGGTCGAGAGCTTCTCAGCCTTCGCCAAATAGCCGTAATGCTCTTCTACTAGCTCGCGCGTTGCCTCTGTGTGCTTTAGCCAGTTGTAGACTAGCGGCATCTTAGTCTCTAGCTCGCCTACTTGCAGCAAGCCTTTCATCGCTCCGCAGGTCGTATGTCCGCAGACCACGATGTGCTGAATATCCAGTGACTTAATGGCATATTCAATCGTTGCGCCTTCGCCGCCATTCGTTGAACCGTAAGGCGGAATGATATTGCCGGCGTTGCGAATTACAAACAGATCGCCCAAGTCCGACTGCGTAATCAGCTCCGGCTGCACCCGAGAATCAGAACAGGTGATAAACAAGACCCGAGGATGCTGACCCTGGGCCAGCTCTTGCAGCAGTTCCTTATGCTCTGGAACATAGTTGCTCTGGAATTCACGCAGGCCCTTGATTAGATCTTTCATCGCTCTTTTTTCTATCTCGTGTATTTATACTCTCATGGAGCGAGAGGCTAATTCGACTTTGGAGCATCTAAAATAAAGGAATAGAGTCTTTAGGGTTCTCGTTCTACTACAAGGGAACAAAGGTAACTCCATTTTCATAGTCATCTATCTCACCATAAAAAATAAGCAACTCTAAGTCATCGAGAACTCGCCCTATGGAAGCAGTTGCTATAACTGCAACGACACCGGGCATTACCAGGTTCTGTTTTACACGCTGGTAGGCATAGGATACAACTGTCGCTACATCGTGAGTCAGTAGAATTCGTCCTTCGTTGGCAGCCCATTCCAGAATAACGGGGTCGGCGGCGTGCAAAAGACCTACATCCTGAACGCGAACAATGTCCAGATTCGGTAAGCGTCTTATCAGTCCACGAAGAATAGCGCCATTGAAGTTTTCATCAGTAAGAAAAAGCAACTTAGAGTCAGCTTACTTGAGCCTGTTTAGGTAATGCTTGATTTTACGGTTACCGCCTCGAAGTTAGTTTTCTTGAGACTGACGGCGGGCTAGCAAACGCTGCCTCAAGTCGGTCAAATTGTGCTTTTCGCTTAACTGCTGCCGCCACTGCTGAGTTTGATGATCTCGCTCTTTCAGATAGTCATCTACTAGCTGGCGATGCGAAAGATAGTAGGCAATGACGGCGTATATCTCTGAAAGGGATAGGACTGAGTATTGCAAAGCAATTTCTTCAGGCACAGCACCCTTGTGATAAGACGCTAATACACTGTCAAGTGTGACTCGGGTCTTGCCAATCCGAATGCCGCCGGACTCGTCCCATCGTAACGGTGGCGCAGTCGCTTTGAATTCAACTTGAGCGTTCATTGACTCATTCCTAAAGACAATTATGGAAAAAAGAGCTATGGGACTGTGCGTAGGGTTGGTGTGTTGAAATCGATGATGGCCTGCTCAGCGCGGGCGGCTTCGGCTGCGATCGCCTCATTCGTCTTGTCCAAAAGCTGCCAAATCGCCTGTAGCAGTTCATCTGTCCCTTGGCGACTAACTGCTGAGATCCGAAACACCTTCTCACCTGTCAACAGAGCTAGCTTGGCGGCAATCTCATCTACTTCTTCATCTAACAATGCATCTACTTTGTTGATTGCTAACATCTGCGGACGGCCAACCAATCCCCTGCCATAGGCACTTAGCTCCTGTTGAATGGTCTGATAGTCAGCGACCGGGTCTGCCGCCGTCCCATCGACTAAATGCAACAGCAGTTTTGTCCGCTCGATATGGCGCAAGAAATCATGCCCTAAGCCCTGCCCTTCATGAGCGCCTTCAATCAGTCCAGGAATATCGGCGAAAACCGTGCCATCACCCGTTGGCTTGCGAACCACGCCCAGGTTAGGAACTAGCGTCGTAAATGGATAGTCAGCCACCTTGGGTTTAGCCGCTGACAGCGTTGAAATCAATGTTGATTTGCCCGCATTTGGCAATCCAATAATGCCGACCTCGGCCAGCAGCTTCAGTTCTAGGCGCACTTGCCGAATCATGCCGCCGATACCGCGCTGAGACATCTCGGGGGCGCGGTTGCGATTGCTCAAAAAATGCTTATTGCCCAGGCCACCTTTGCCCCCCGGCGCAATCACTAGCGACTGATTAGGCTCAGTCAAATCGCCAATCGGCTCACCTGTTTCCAAGTCGTATGCCAAAGTTCCGCAGGGCACTTCAATGATTAAATCCTCACCGCTCGCGCCAGTTCTGTTCTTGGGCCCGCCTTTTTCGCCGTCCTTTGCTTTGAAACGGTGGGCATAGCGAAAATCTAGCAGGGTTTGCAAGTTGGTATTAGTCGTCAGTATTATTGAGCCGCCTTTGCCGCCCGTACCGCCAGAAGGGCCGCCTGCAGGCACGTATTTTTCCCTCCTGAACGCGGTCAATCCGTCGCCGCCTGTGCCTCCCTCTACTTCAATTTCGGCCTGGTCAATAAATTGCATGGGTGAAGGTAGGGGAAACCGCTCTATTTTAGAGAATAGCGCTTTATTCTAGCGTGAATCACTTGTGATTACAGGCTTCAGATACGATTACAGAAGCAAATATGCAGATATATAGAACTCACCCACATACATACAGAGCAAATATCTACAGAGCAGAAATAGCCGTCTGAATTCGCTCTAAAAGTGCTGGATCTTCGCGGTGAGCAGCCAATATCTCATTGAATACTCTAGGCGTTAGGTCATTTTCTTCGGCCACCTGGCTAGCATTATTGCAAAAGGCTACCAGCACAGCGCGCAGATCAACCCTACCCTCTCTAGAAATATCTGGCATGTCGGCCAAACGGGTGCTGGTGCAGCTAAGCGGCGTTTCGATGATGCTCAGATCGCTGTCGGCGCTAGTCAAGATATCGCTGGCTAGGGCATAGGCTTCGAGCCGTTCGGCTTCAATATTGACGACAGCGCGAGCATAGTTAGTGACTTCGTCATCGCTATAGGCTTGGGCGTAGGCGGGTAGAACGTATCTATCAGTAAGCAGAAGACTAAGTGGAGTTAAGGTCAGTGCGCCAAAGGCAAACGCTAACCAGATTCGGCGAAGGTAAGACTGCGTCAAAGTCATGATGAGTGCGATTTTTGGGGTATCTAGCGTGTATGTCGATGGGCGGGTATAGACATTTCAAATCACTATAATGTTACAGCCACAGGGATTACAGCGGTTGTCTCGGTCTGAGACGCTCTGTCCGAGACTACGTGCCAAAGCAAGCCGCAATTTCAATCACTTTGGTCTGCAAAGTAATCTCCTCAGGAGCGCCACGCTTTAGGCTAAATTCTAGTCCCAGCAGCAGTGACAGGGCTTTCCCTAGCTGAGCAGATGAGCAACCTCGGATTTGCTTTTGTAAAATATAGACTCGCCTGGGATTGTTGATTTCTGCCGCCTTGGCGATCGCCTTTACATCCCGTTCGCCTTGCTGTGCCATCAAACTCACCCACAGCCACCGCCGAAACTGACCTACGAGTGTTGCCACCACCTTCAGCGCTGGCTCGTTGTTCGCCAGTAGATCGGTCACTAGCCCTAACGCCTGGTCGGTTCGCCCTGCGATCAACGACTCTGCTAGCTGAAAACTGGTCTGGGTGCTCACTGCTACTAGCCGAGTAATCACTGCTGGCGGCAAGGGATCCGTTTTCACCTGTCCCTGAGAGCTCCAGTACACGCTCAGCTTTTCAAGTTCGTTGTACAGTCTGCGGGTGTCGGCACCGACGGCTTCTGCCAAGAGCGCTGCAGCTTCAGGCTTCAGGCGCAGATGCATTTCCTGTGCGACTCGCCGTACTTGATCGATTAGCTGATCGGTTTGCCAAGGTGCGATCGCCGCAAACTCACGTATATCTGCATGCTTTTTTAGCAGCTTGGTCGATTTCAGTCGCCCGTCTGGCTTACCTGAACTCGTCAGCAGCAGTACCGTTGTCTCTGGTACCAAAGGCAGCGTCCGGGCCATCTCTGACATCGTCGCCTCTGAACAGCGCTGAGACAAAGCTGTGTCTACTAGCCATACCAAGCGATGACCCGCACCGAAAGGAGGCGTCATCGCCAGGTTCAAGGCTTGAATTGCGCCATCGGTCACATCAGGCGTGATGCGGTCGTAATTGAAAGTGGCCCAGGCGGCATCTAACGTGCGATCGCGTAGATTCTCTACCGCTTGCTTCAACCGAAACTCATCCTCACCCCAAAAGAAGTAGATCGGCATGCTTTGTTCAACGCTTAGTCAATAGTCACAGGCTACCTGGATTCGAGCGAAACTCGCGCTATAGGCAGCTTTGGATAGCTTTTCACGTAGCTAGAGAAAAGTCTATCAAGAGACACAAACATTTATTAAAAGTCTGCGTTACAATTATTTACATAGAACCCATTGGAGGCATCATCATGATGACCACAATCTTAATCGCGCTCATCGTCGCAGGCTGGGCAGCTGTTGCCATTATTGGCACCCAGACCTACTTCCTGGGCGAGCAAACCAAGCCGATTCATGAGCGCAACTGGCGATCTGCATCTTTCGAGGCGATCGCAGTACCAATCACAGGCCAGCCCACTAACTACGCTACTAGAACGCCCGCATACAGCGGTGACGCTTACAGTAGCCGTCGGTTATCTAGCCGATAGAACGCTCCTTAGGAATCAGCTAGCTCTGGCTATCTAGACGAAGTAAGCCGGTTAGCTAGCATTAATTAGGCATTAGTCAGGTGCTAATTAGATAGCGAGGCGTCATAAAACTCTAATTTTATTGCCCTTGTGAGAGACGAAGCCGAGCGGTAAATCGATAGACCTATCTCATCTAGACATTGAAATAGCGACACAGTTAAGAGAGGCTTGCCAACTATGGGCAAGCCTCTCTTGATTATTTTTTGGCGATTATCATTGAAATTAACGGCATTACTTTGATTATTTGATAGACTAATTTCTATGCAGCCTGACAACTCTCAGCCTGTATCAGCCTATATACAGATAGGTCAGTTGACATAGATAGAGGCCATTAAGCTGTGATTCACGCAACACTCCATCAGCTCAAAGTATTTGAAGCGACGGCTCGCCATGGTAGCTTTACTCGCGCCGCCGAGGAACTTTATCTGACTCAGCCCACCGTCTCGATTCAGGTAAAGCAGCTCACTAAAGCAGTTGGACTGCCGCTGTTTGAGCAGATCGGCAAGCGACTTTATCTCACAGAAGCTGGTGAGAAACTGCTATCAACTTGCCAAGATATTTTCACCGGGTTAGATCAGTTTGAAATGTCAGTAGCCGATCTTAAAGGGATGAAGCAAGGTCAGCTAAAGCTGGCGGTTATCACCACGGCTAAATACTTTGTGCCTAGAATTCTAGGTCCCTTTTGCAAGCGCTACCCTGGCATCGACATTTCACTAAAGGTGACCAACCATCAGCGTCTACAAGAGAGCATGATAGCCAATGAAGATGACATATACATCATTAGCCAGACACCGACGCAGCCCGATCTAACTATTCATCCTTTTTTAGAAAATCCGCTGATTGTTCTGGCACCTACTAGCCATCCCCTCGCGCAAAAGAAGAACATTCCGATCGAAGCGCTTAACAACGAAGCGTTCATTATGAGAGAGCCAGGTTCGGGCACTCGTAAAGCGGTAGAAAAGATATTCGCAGAGAACAATGTGGCTGTCAATGTGAGTCTAGAACTGGGCAGCAACGAGGCGATCAAGCAGGCGATCGCAGGCGGATTGGGCATTTCTGTGCTCTCTCAACACACCATCATTTCAGAAGGAACGACAGGTGAGTTCGCCATCCTAGATGTCCAGGGATTCCCGATCGAGCGGCACTGGTATGTTGCTCACCTAGCAGGCAAACAGCTATCGATCGTCGCCGAAACGTTCCTCAAATTCCTCAAGGAAGAAAGCCCCGAAATGGCGCGGAAGCTGTTGCCAGGGCTAGGAAAAGTCGCACTCAACGGCAGTGAGGAAAACGACGAAGTTAGCCAGAGAAATGGTCAGACATCCTCTGATCCTGATGGAGATAGCAAAACTAGAGAACCTATGACCGTTTGATTAAAAAGGGCCGAGGTTTCCAGCCAAGGTATCAGTCGAGATCTTAGCCAAGGTTTTAGCTCTTGGCTAGCAGCCCGCCGCTCAATCGCCGTAGCGCTTTTTGCACCATATCGGCATACTTCACCTCACCGGCAAAAATTCTAGCCATTGCCCAAGTCGCAGAAGGCTGCTGCATAATCGTGCGGTAGCTTAGGTGCGGAGCGGCGTAGAACGCTTTTGCCAGTCTGGTTGCTAGCTTCATCTCGTGGCCAATTTCTTCTGCGATGATATCTGTATATTCGGCTAGAGCTGATCGGTTACCAGCGATCGCATCGCTCACTGCCTCAGCCGCCTTTATCCCTGTAAATATAGACGGCCTGATTCCTTCAGCCGTTAGCGGATCGACCACACATGCCGCCTCGCCCGCTAGCACAGCGTGTTGAGTATGCAGTCGCTGATTGCCATTCCAGATATACACCGGATGCCCAAACTTCGGCTCCGCATCGCCATCTACTCCAAACGCTGATGCATACTCGGCCATCGGTGCAACCAAGTCTTTGCCCTTTCGCCGATCTGTGCGAAAGACGCCGCTACCGATTGAATAGCCATCTCGCTTAGGAAAGTTCCACACATAGCCGTTTTTTAGCAGCCCAAACTCAAAATGAACGACGTGGCTGTTTTCTACCGTGCCTTTAGGTTCAATTTCGATAGCGCCCGCAATACTGGCTTTGCGATCGCCAAATCCTAGCCACTTTGCCATCGGACCGCGTCCTCCATCAGCTGCAATCAGATAGCTACCCTCAAACGCTCCCCCACTCGTTGCTACCTGCCAGCGAGCCTTTCCAGACTCTGAGACAAATTTAACCCCCATTGCCTTAGTCTGATCCAACAGCCGCGCCCCCTGTTTCTGAGCCTGCTGCACTAGGTAATGATCGAACTCATTCCGTCGCACCATCCAAATCGGCGCTTGCAAATCAACCTCTATCGCTTCGCCTAGATTCCATGTATACCGAGCCCGCGTCACCTTCTGCGAAATCACTGGCTCAAAATCAAAGTCAAACCACTTCGCCACCTGCGGTGAAACCCCACCTCCACACGGCTTATAGCGAGGTAAAGCCGCTTTCTCTAGCAGCAAAACCGTGTGTCCCTTTTTGCTCAGATGGTAGGCAGCACTTGCGCCCGCTGGTCCGGCACCCACAACAATGCAATCGTATAGTGGCATAAGTTTAAAGTTGCGAATTAGTTTACGTTCTATCTCGCCACGCCTTCGGATCTCGTTTGGCATGAAAGCAAGCTAGAACAACAACTGTACTGTCTTCAATAACGTAGAAGATACCGTAAGGAAACCTACGAATTAAAGCTCTGCGGATTTGCCTATGTACTGACGGATAAGCGGATGGGTTGCGAGCAACCTTTGAAAGACAAGCGTCAACAGCGCGAACAAATTCAGAACCGAGACCATACTTATCTTTCCTCGTAATATTGGTACGCATCTTGGATATCAAACTCCGCTTCGGATCTGATGCGTAGCAAATAGGTCATTAGGGGTTACCAAGCCGAGCTTTAACCGCTCGCCAACTCGATGAGTCTTCAGGAGGTGTTTGATGCTTCTCTAATCGCTCATCTAATACCTGCTTTTGCGATTCAGTAACGACAAGACTCTCAGGGTTAGATAGAATACTATCCCAGAGATCCTCAGCTAACTGTATTCTCTCTGAGATACTAATTTGTTCGATATCAACTGTCAGCAAAGGCTGCATACTACCTATCCAATCAGCGACTTTGGTCCCTGATTCTATCGCTATAGTCAAGCACATATCCTACAACCAAAGAGATCTTCGCCATTCAATGGATTGACAAAGGCTTGTGTCCTACGACTGAGCCAATTATTCCAAAGGCAAAAGCCTCTGCTGATCTATTTATCAGCAGAGGCTTTATTTAACTCTAGAACGCTGCTAGCTTAGGAGTGCATTCGCACGAGAGACAACGTTGTCAACGGTATAGCCGAACTTCTCCATAACGGTGCCCCCCGGAGCCGAAGCGCCAAAGGTATCGACAGAGAGCATATCGCCTTCATCGCCGAAGTACTTGGCCCAGCCAAAGCTGCTCATGGCTTCAACAACAAGCCGCTTTTTAACTGCCTTGGGTAAAACAGATTCTTTATACTCGGCGCTCTGCTCTTCGTAGAGCTTCCAACAAGGCATAGAGACTACACGCACCTTCTTGCCATCACCGCGTAGCTTTTCAGCAGCGTCTTCACAGAGCTGCACTTCACTACCTGTTCCGATCAAAATCAGATCGGGTGTGCCGTCTGAATCAGACATGACGTATGCGCCTTTGGCCACCGCATCAATAGAAGACCCTGGTAGATTACGTAGACCCTGGCGAGAGAAGCACATCAAGGTGGGTGCTTTCCGCTTGTTCACGGCGATTTTGTATGCACCGGAGGTCTCGTTGCCATCAGCGGGGCGAATGACATAGAGATTAGGAATGGCTCGCAGAGAAGCAACAGTTTCTACTGGCTGGTGGGTAGGCCCGTCTTCGCCTAAGCCAATGGAGTCGTGAGTCATTACATAGATGACGCCGGCTTCAGAAAGGGCAGAAAGGCGAATGGCACCGCGCATATAGTCGGTAAAGACTAGGAACGTAGCGCAGTAAGGAATCAGGCCGCCGCCGTGCAGAGCGATGCCGTTGCAGATTGCGCCCATGCCGTGCTCGCGAACGCCGAAGTGAATATTACGGTTTTCGTAAGCGCCCTTTTGATAGTCGCCGGAGATTTTCAGTTCGGTGAGGTTGGAGTGGGTTAAATCAGCGGAACCGCCGACTAGTTCGGGCAGCACAGGTGCTAAGGCGTTCAAAGTTGCTTCTGAGTTCTTCCGAGTGGCTAACGCTTTGTCCTCAGGGGTGTAGGTAGGCAGCGCATCTTCCCAGCCGTCAGGCAGTTTACCGGATAGCAGCCGCTCGAATTCCTTAGCTTCTTCGGCATACTTGGTGCGGTAGGTCGCGAGCGTTTCATTCCACTCGGCTTCAGCGCTAGCGCCTTTGTCAATGGCCTGACGGTAGCGGCTGAGCGCATCTTCAGGGATCTCGAAGAAGTCGTATTTCCAGTCGAGGTTTTCACGAGTGGCGATGGTTTCTTCGTCGCCGAGCATTGCGCCGTGAATGCCG